>JASFLN010000010.1:0-12385 GCA_050118075.1 Anaerolineales bacterium | reverse complement strand
CATCCATTGCCCAGGCGGTCGGCATGAAGTGACCGATCGTGGAGAAGGTTTCACCAGCGAATTCGAGCGGAAACCAGGCACCCCCCAGCGCGGCAAACACGAACATAGCAATCATCGATGTTGTGACGACCTGCTCCTCACTCTTCGAAATCGCGCCAATGAAAAGTCCGAGGCTGGCAGCCCAGAAGGATAAGGACAATACCATGAGCAGGATCGCAAGCGGCGCACGAGCGTAATCCACATCGAAAGCGAACTGTCCCAACAGGATCAGGATAATCTGCTGTACAAAAACGACGATGAACATTGCCAGCACGTGCCCGCCGACCAATTCGACACGCTTCATCGGCGTGGTGAGCAGCCGTTTCATCGCGCCAGATTTGCGTTCGATCACGAGCAGCATCGCGGAGGTGATCAATCCGAATATTGCAAACTGGACGATCATTCCAGGTGAGGATTGGGAGAACCCCATGGCAAGCTGCTGAGATTCCTGCACACCGCCCATTACCGTGCGCAGCGTCACGGGGGGCCGCTTCCAGGCCTGGACCGCGAAGTCAAGAGCTTCCTCTCGATATGCAGACGCGTCGATTTGCGAGTCTGGAAAGCGTTGCGTATAGAAATCAAGGCTGAGATCTGCGATCTGCAGCGAACTGCGGAAGCGATCGTATGTTTTTTCGACCGATTCCTGGACCGTGCGTCCAGCAGGGGTGGTGCTATCAGTGATCAATGTCATCGCTGTGCCATCGTTGAGCTTGAATGGCTGCTCGAAATCCTGAGCGAGAATGATCGCTCCAGCATAATCGCCCTCGGCGACTGCATCCTCGAGTTCCTCTGAGGTGGCGCCTTCAACTGGTTGGGGATCGAGCGAACTTGAAGTCGAGAGCAAATCGAGGAATTCCGTCTGCATAGCACTGCTCACGGTTTTTCGGTAAGCGAGTGGTAGCCCGCTGTTTTCGCCATCGCCTTCACTGAATATGACCCCAAAGAAGAGCGTGAAAATGATTGGCATGACAACGAGGAAGAGAGCCGACTTCCAGTCGCGTACTATTTGTAGCAAGTCTTTGAGGGCTAAGTGGATGATGCGCATATCGAACTCCTATGCAAACCGTCTACGGAAGAAGAGCACGCCCATGGAGAAAAAAATAATCCCGATCGCGGTAAGAACGGCGAACGGCACCCAAATCATCTCCAGTGGTGCACCTGAAAGGACACGCTGCCATACCTCCAGCGCCCAGCCCTGCGGCATGGCAAGTTTGGCCTGATCAAAAAATGCAGGAACATCCGGGATGCCTGTGGTGAACAAGCCGCCCAACATACCTGTAACAGTAAGCACGCCTCCAAGCACGGGGCCAGTCTGCCGGGTGGATTTGACGAGTGACATGATCAAGACACCGAAGCCGGCCGCAGCGAGGATCATGCTGAAACTGGCCAGAATAACGGGCAGCGTCTCGCCCCAGCTGATTTGGAAAAGCAACCCAGAAGCGATGAGCAAGACCGCAGTCTGGAAGATCAATGTCAGCACTACGGCGAGCAGTTTGCCGCCCAGGATCGTGCCGCGGGGGGTCGGGGTGGTAAATAACCTCTGGAGAGTGCCTTCCTCATCTTCTGAGATGATGGATTGTGCACCATTTGCGCCCATGAAGAAGACGAAGAAGATCATCATGCCGGCCATGACCGGACCGATATATACGCCGTTTTGCTCGACCTCAGGGTCGGAACCGGGTTGGACTAATGCAATCCCGCTTGTGGTCTCAGCACCATGTTGATGATCGCCAGCCTGCAGCCTTTGTGCATACCGGTTGGCAATGGCCTCGTTTTCTTGCCGGGTCAAAGTCAAGCCTCGAGATTCGAATTGAGCTTGGACAACATCGGAGGCGATCTTCGCTCCCGCGAAACCATCGGTAAACTGGCTGATCAGATCACGTATGATCTGAGGTGCAAGCGTGAGCGTCGGATCCTGGTAAAGTGTGACGCTGGCCTCAGCCTCGTTGCTGACCGCATTGGCGGTAAAGTCAGGGGGAATTAATACAGCGACATCGGCTCGCTGTTCATCCACCGCACGGCGTGCGGCTGCAGCCTGCTCAACTTCAGTTGGATGGACAATACTCGAGACTGAATCTGAGAGTAAAAATTCGCTGAGTTGCTCTCCGGCGTTAAATCCTGAGATGCCTTGGTCTGAATTGACGATCTGAACACGGATCGGCTGCAGATTGTATGAATCATCATCACCGCCGACACCGCCGAATGCGAAGTAAATCAGTCCGGTGATCAGAAACGGCGCCCCGAGCATCATGGCGACACCAAAGAAATTGTTGAAGGCTCGGCGCAGATCTTTGAGGGCCAGGTCGATGAGTTTCTTCATGAATGCACTCCTAGTCCCTGAGCGTGCGGCCGGTTAAGTGCAGGAATACCGCTTCGAGGTTCGGCTCCTGGATTTCAACTGAGGTAATTCGGATATTGATCTCGTTTGCGGTATCGAACAAGCGCGGTAGGACAAGATTGCTGTCCTCCACGAGAAGGCAGTAGGTGCCATCCTCGCTCGATACCCGATGGACCCCATTGACAGCCTTCCAGCGTTCGAAGATTTCGTCCGAATGGAAATCAATTGTGAGATCAATGCGGTCCTGTTCCCCGACTAACTTGACCAATTCCTCGTTCGTGCCATAGGCGATGATCTCACCGCCATCCATGATGGCGATATGATCGGAGAGTTCTTGGGCTTCCTCCATGTAGTGGGTCGTGTAAACGACGGTCATGCCATCCTGGTTAAAGTGCTTGACGTTATCAAGGATATGACGGCGGCTTTGTGGGTCAATGCCAACGGTGGGTTCGTCCATGATCACAACGTCTGGCCGGTGCATCAACGCCAGGGCAATGTTCAACCGCCGCTGCATGCCGCCAGAGAAGGTGTCAACACGGCTCTTCTGACGATCTGCCAGACCGACCATCTCAAGAACTGCATCCGCGCGCTCGGCGAGATGTGCACCGCGTAATCCGTACATCTTGCCCCAGAAATTTAGATTCTCCCGGGCAGAGAGGTCCGGGTAGAGCGCAATCTCCTGGGGAACGACCCCGATTGCCTTTTTGACCCCCATGGGATCACTGTGAATGGAGTGCCCCATAATAGAGGCTTCACCGCGGGTGGGCTCCTGCAAGCAGCTCAGGATGGAAATCGTAGTGCTTTTCCCGGCGCCGTTTGGACCGAGCAAACTAAATATCTCACCCTGGCTAACATCGAAGCTTACCCCCTTTACAGCGTAGACTTCGCCGAAATCTTTGTGCAAGTCGACGACGTGGATCGCAGGTTTTGACATTGTTGAAAGCCTCTCGTGAATATGGTTTGGACCCAATGTGCTTTTATCATCAACGTTTTGATCGTACTAACACAAGACCGACCTGGACGGAAAGCTGTTATCGAATCGAACAGTCTTTACCTGGCTGGTTGGTCAGGTAAATCTGAATCTAGATTAGCGCCTGCCCCGGCACTGCCATGGCATGGATTTAGCCTGCCCAAGTCTCAGGCGGTCTCTCAGACGAGGCTTCGGAGCTCCTCCACGTGATGCTGAGCCGCTGTCTCGCCAGCCTGGATGATATCTGCTGCACGCGTAAAGCCGCTGAAGATGCCGATATCCCAGGAGATTTCAGGTTTAATCAGGATGTCCGGAGGTCTGAGTTCAAGACGTGCCTCGGTAAGCGCATGGATCATCAGCATGACCGTTCGGTACACGTCTTGAGCCAGTTGGGGCAGGTGCCCGATCATGGGAGGCGATGGAGTGGAGCTTCCGTCCGGGTAGCGCGGGGCGACATCCACAGCGACGGTCTTTTCTGCGCCCATCTTTTGGGCCAGATCCAGCGGCAGGTTGTTTAGCACACCACCGTCCACAAGATAATGCTCGCCGATCTCCACATGTGGGAAGACACCCGGGAAAGCGCTTGTCGCTAAGACAGCTTCGAGCAGGTTTCCCGAATCCAGATCGACCTGCTGCCCGTTGTGCAGATCCACAGCCTTGAGCGCGGTAGGGATCTTTAGATCCTCAAAGGTGAGTGCGGGGTCAATAAATTGGGCAAGATATTCTCGGACGTTCTGGCCGGCTAGAAGCCCCCGGCGGGGTGGACGGATATCGACCAGCTTAATCAGCTCGCGAATTTCGGTCATCTGCAGCGCTTCACGCTCTAAGGATTCTGCATCCCAGCCGGCAGCATACATTGCTGATATCACGCCGCCCATGCTCGTGCCGGCGATGCACGCAATCGGGATGTTTTCGCGTTCAAAGACCTTGAGTGCCCCAATATGGGCTAACCCGCGTGCCCCTCCACCGCTCAGCACAAGGCCGACGCTGCTGTTCTCAAATCCGGTTGCATCTATCATGTTTTAACCCTCAATATATTCCTGGGAGCAAAGCCCAGGTTTCCGACTTGTATTGTTTGTAGTTGGATGTTTGTTCTGCTAAAAATTGCTCCTCAACCCGTATGCGCCGGAGGACACCAGCCACTCCAATCGCTGTAATAATCCACGTGAATGTGCTTTGAAGGAAGAGCGGGCAGGCAATAAACAACAGGATGTTGCCCAGATACAACGGGTGGCGGATGTGGGCATAAAGTCCTCTGCGCACGATGTTATGCTGCTCGTTTTCCTCAATATACATTGAGAATGCCCTCCCAAGGTCGAGATGGGCTTTCGTGCGTACTATCATCGCAGCCAGGAAGAACAGCCCACCGAGAAGCATGGAGATCAACGTTGGGGATAGATTGAACCAGAAATACTCGACGACCGGACCGATCAAAATGAGGTAGTAAGGCACCGAGATCAACAACGCAGACGCCTCAGATCGAGAGGGCCGCATCAGTGAGCCGGTGTGGTTCATAGCCCAATATTCGGCAATCCGGTACAGTAAAACCAGCGATAGATAAATTGCGATATGGAGATTCAACCGCGGGTCCTCCAACGGAATTCGTAAGACATCAATTTGCAAATAGTATCTCTAAGAACGTGCCAAGATTGTCCTTGCCCTCGAGGATCTTAAGGTCGTAAATTTCGGTGTAGCCACAATTGCTGCAGGAAACAAATGTATAGCGATAAGGTTGGACCTCGACGAGCCTCGACAAACCTGTCCCAGACATTGAGAGCCGCTCAGCGTGTGCGTCTTGATGGTCACATTTCGGACAGACGAACGCTTTACCGAGTGAGGTTTCAACTTTCGACATAATTGATCCTTTCGGTTTGAGTGAACCGTCCTTATTGTAGTATTTGACCAATCATCTTCCAGTCATTTACCTGACCGATTCTGCCTTTATGAACCACTGATGCACAAGATAGCGATAGTCTATATATAAATTACTATTACTCGGTTGCATGCACATCTGTCATGTTGATAAAAAGAGGATTGTCGGGGTGACCAAGCTGGAACTGGCCAGGAGACCAGGTCATAATCTGGCGATGAAGATGTCCGGCTAGCGGTTAATCCTGGTTAGTCTGGTTGGTGTACTTGAGATACTCAGATGGGAGTCATCCATGAGCGATACAGCGAAGGTGCGGCCGCTCTTATTCTTCATTCTGACATTCATCGTCTCCTGGTCCTGCTGGATCGCGCTGGCAATTTGGGGGGTACCTGCTCTGCAGTTACCCGGCTTGATCCTTATGGCTGTCGGCGGGTTGGGACCTGCCGTGGCGGCGTTAAGTCTTCTCGCAACAGACTCGAACCACGCCCAGCGGCGTGCGTACTGGCGACGTGTCTATGACCTGCGGAGGATACCGACGAAGTGGTACGTCGTTATATTCCTCCTTTATCCGCTGCTTCATTTTGTTGCGGTCGGATTTAGTTCACTGGCGTATGGTGAAAGCGCTTCATTTGAGAACATTTCAAGGTTTGCCCAAAACCCACTATCGATCTTCCCGTACCTTCTCTTCTTGCTGGTTTTTGGACCGCTTCCAGAAGAACTGGGTTGGCGTGGTTACGCCCTGGATGGGCTGCTATCACGCTTCCCGGCATGGAGTGCGAGCCTGCTGTTGGGTGTCGTCTGGGCGGCGTGGCACATCCCGCTGTTTTTTATCGCCGGCACGTACCAGGCTCAAATCGGTTTTTGGGGTTTGGAATTCTGGAAATTTGTCCTCGAGATCCTCGCCGATTCGATCTTGCTTACGTGGGTGTTCAACAATACGAACCGCAGTACGCTCTCGGCAATCCTGTTTCATTTCATGATCAACCTCAGTGGCGAACTTTTTGAGTACGGCACACGCACCGACAACCTTCATACTTTCTTGGTCCTGTTGTGCGCCACAGCGGTGGTCACCGTCTGGGGACCACGAAAACTGGTGCGGACAGGCGATATTCGTCAAAGGGGATAGGTGATATTCTTGGTTGTTAGCGACACAGGAATAAGAAAGGGGTCGGCATCCGGATGCCGACCCCTTTTGCTTTGTTGAGGGGTTATTCAAGCAATCCTTTTTGCAGCGCCATTGCGACGGCCTCCGTCCGGCTAGAAGCGTTGAGTTTGGATAGGATGCTGCTCACATGGAACTTCACCGTCGAGCGGCTGACGACCAGCTGTTCGGCGATCTCGGGATTGCTGAGTCCTTCGACCATCAGGGCGAGCACCTCGAGTTCCCTCTCGGTGAGGTCGAAATCAGGTTCCGGTGGGCGTGTCGTCGCTTGTATCAGGGCTTGAGCCGCTTCGGGGGCCAGCGTTGCTTTGCCCTCCTTTGCGGCGCGGATCGCCTCGGCCAGCGCTTCAGCAGAGACATTTTTAAGCAGGTAACCGATCGCACCGGCTTGAAGTGCACGCTGCACGAGATCCTCTTCCTTGAAACTGGTCAGAGCGATGACCTGAATATCAGGGCATTTTTCACGGATCTTGGCGGTGGCTTCAGCACCGTCCATATTCGGCATAACGAGGTCCATAAGGACCACATCAGGTTGTAAGCTGTCACACATCGTGACGGCCGCTTCCCCATCCGGTGCCTCACCGATCAATTCCAGATCGTCGTATGCTTCGATAAAACCTGCAAGGCCGCTGCGCACGACCCGGTGATCGTCGACAATCAGCACGCGGATTGTATCTTCATTACTCATTCTCTTCTCTTCCTTCTCGCCCACGAATCCATACGGCGGTGATTTCAGTCCCCTTTTCGGGGGATGTCATGATGTCTAAAGTGATATCAAGCTGGTCTGATCTCTCTTTCATGATACTCAATCCCAGGTGGTCCGAGGAAACCTTTTCAGGATCAAAGCCCGAACCGTTGTCACGGATGGATAGCAGCACCTGATCTGGTTGGCAGATCAATTTGATTGAAGCCGTGTCCGCATTGGAGTGTTTAACGACGTTGTTCAAAGCCTCCTGGGCGATCCTATAAAGCGCTACTTTCGTATCGTCGGGAATGGGACAGGATCCCACAATTTCAAGCTCGACCGGGATGCGAGCCCTCCCAACGGTCGATTCGCTGAGCTGCTCTAAAAGCTCGGGCAGGGGGGCTTCAAAGAGCGCTTTTGGACGGAGTTCCAAAAGCAGTGTGCGCATTTCAGCCAACGCACCACGTGTTAATTCGCGCAGTTCCTGAAGTCGCGCCTGGCCATGTTCTTGATCACGGTCCCAAAGACGAGGTAGAACCTCGGCAATGAGTGTAGCCGAAAACAGGGTTTGGGTGACGGAATCGTGCAGATCGCGAGCCAGGCGGCTGCGTTCTTCGAGCACAGCGGCTCGCTGCATGCGATCACGAAATTGAGCGTTTTCAATCGCAAGTCCAGTTTGGCGAGCGAAATTCATCGCAAGCTGAACATCCTCTTCGCTAAATGTCCGTGCGTGGCTGTAGAAGAGGGTAATATCACCAAATACATCCCCTTCAACGATTAACGGTACAGAAAGAAACGCGTTGAACTGTTTTGTTGCCAGCGCGAGCCGCGAATTGGGATCGAGTTTACTCGGATCGAGGCGCTCTTTGACCATGCGGGCGCGCATATCTGGGGAGGTGTAAGGTCGTCCTGCCATGGTGGCGCGATCGGCTTCGGAATCGCTAATTGGAAAAGCGTCGATGATGTCGAAACCGCTTGGCATTCTGTCGCTCGCCCGAGTACGCACGATCTTTTTTTCTTGATCAAATTCATAGAGCACACCGCCATCGGCACCAAGAAGCTCAACCGCAAGCGGGATAATGTGCGTAAATATCTGGTCTAGCGGTTGAGGGGTGTTCAGGACCGTAAGGATTTGTTGTAACCCTTCAGCGACCCGGCGTCGCCGTTCCGCATCCATCAACTGTTGTTTTTCGGCTTCATAAAGGCGAGCGTTCTCAATGACAAGTGCCGATCGTTGAGCCAAAGCTGCGGCGATGCGGCGTTCCGACTCGCTGAATATATGTTCGCTGGAGTAGCTGAGGTTGAATATACCGAATATCGCCTCGCCAATTGTGATCGGCATGTGTGCAAAAGCCGCGATTCCTTCCGGCTCGGTGATCGATCGATCAACCTGAGGGGATTCATCGGTGGATTCGATGAAAACAGGTTTTTTATCGAGAAGAACCTGGCCGGCGATACCTTCACCTGGCTTGAAATTCATACGGTCAAGGACCGCCTGGCTGAAGCCTCTAGAAGCCTGGACTTGAAGACGATCTAGGTCGGGGTTGTAAACCATAATGCAGGATTTGTCGACATTGAGAATCTCAAATGCAACATCGACAAGAGCTGTAAAAACACGGTCAACGGACAGGTCCTGGTACAGTTGTTCATCGGCACGGTAGAGTGCCTGGACCTCGCTCATTCGTTGGTTGACTTCCCGGAATAGATGGGCATTATCGATCGCAATCGCAGCGGCATTGGCAATGCCACCTGCAAGCTGAATTTGCTCCGGTTCGAAGCGATAGGTTTCTTCGGTGGAAGCGATCACTGCGGCGGCGAGGATCCGCCCTTTGACGAGGAAGGGGACCGCGAGCAGGCTGTGGATGCCGAGTTTGTCGGCCACAAAGTTGTCCAGGTGTTCATCATCAGCTGTCGCGTGAGATACGACCGGTTCCTTGTGCGCCACCATTTCAGAAATTAATGGGTCTGTTTCCGGGTTCAGGGAGCGCTGACGGTAAGCCTGTCCCAGCCTTCCCTGGCCGGCGTTGGGGGAAATACTGACGGAGGTCGGTTTAAAAAGCTGTTCGTCTTCATCAAACATATAGATTGCAACATGCTGTGCGTTGGTGGCCTCGGCGAGCGCGTCCGTGATATGGCTCAGGACCTGATTCAGATTGAGCGTGCTGCTGGCTTCCCGTACTGCATCAAGAAGCACAGACAATTCGCGCGTTCTTTCCTCCACACGCTGTTCAAGATATGCATATGAATCCTGGAGGGCGTGGGACATGATATTGAACTGGTCGGCCAACTGCTCAATCTCATCGCCAGTTTGTACGTCGATAAACTGGTCGAATTTTCCGCGCGCAACCTGGGCGCTCGCGGTGACCAACCTCTGAATCGGGTCGGTGATGCGCTGGGCACCGAAGGCGACAACGAGGGCCGGGATGATGACCCCCAGGGCCAGTAAAGCCAGGATTGGGCCACGATATCGCATTCCTTCTTGAAGTAAGCTGCGCCAGTCTTCCTCAATGACCAGGCCCCATTTCGTACCAGGAATGGGCGCAAAACTCGCCAGGATGTCTTCGTTTTGCAGCCCTTTGGTTCGTTTCGCGTCGCTTAATCCGGATTCGACGCGCAAGACAGGTTCATGATATGAAAGGTCAGCTTCAATATACTCCGGGTTGTCGTTATAGATCACCCGCCCGTTTGAATCGACAACGAATGCACTACCCTCGTCTCCCAATTGAAGTTTGATAATGCTCGCGTACAATGTGCTCGCTGATTCCGGGCCGATTTCAAACATACCTGCAAGCACACCAATGATCTGGTCCTCCAGATCGTTCACTGGCACAGCAATTATGACGACATTTTCGTCGGCGAAACCGTCCGATAGGATGTCTGAGAAAACGGCTTCATCGAGTCTTATCACCTGGCGGAAGTATTGACGGGTGGAAAAATCTTTCCCAACCCATGCCTCGTTGTTTGGCAGTACAGCTTTAACCTCTCCAAATGTGTCCATCAGCAGGACGCCGGCATCAAATACAAGCAGTCGATTGGATTGCGTCTTGAGTGCGGTCTGGCTCACCTGAGATGAACTTCCCAGGAGGTTAGGCGTACGCGCAGCGACATCAAGGATCTCTGAATAACCCTGCAGCTCACTGGCCAGCTGATTGGCGGAGAGTCTTGCCAGATCCTGATTGCGTGAAAGAAGCATATCCTCTGTCACCAGTTGATAGGCGATGTAAGCCACCACCGTGACGACGATGAGGAATATGGTGGTTGGGATAGATGCCCAGGCCACGATCTTCCAGCGCAAGCCATTTACGCGTCGTTTTTCTGACGGGCCGTTATCGCGTGGATTCTTGCTGACACTCATCCCAAGGCCTCATCAACCTTTGCAGAAACAGATCGCATCAACGCGACCGGCTCATCACCAAGCACAAAAATCTGGTCCCATGCATCTTCAATCAGCGCTTTGACAGCGGGCATATTGGAGAAAATCTCTGCTGTGACGGGATAGCCCTTTTGGGTTCCTTCAGCAAAAGCTTCGAGATCCAGCCCCTTCGAGTTCTCAGGGAATGCTTCACGCACAATCTTGATCCAGTCGTCTACCAGCGAGCTGCGGGCTGGTTGAAGCAGATTCGCGCGTGCCATCGCGAGGCCATATTGCTCGCTGATCAGGAATTTCATCAAGGTCCAGGCTTCCTCCCGATGCGCTGTCCCTGCAAATATCCCGAACCCATCAGTCGTTGCAATCGTTGCGCGTCCGGCTGGCCCAGCTGGTAAAGGCGCGACCCCCATCCGGAAGTTCGCATTGGTCAGGATGGATTTCAGGGACCAGGATCCGTCTTCGACCATAGCCAGCTTGCCCGATTGGAACGCTTCTGTGATGCTATCGCTGCCCAATTCCAATGGGCTGGGCATAACTCGGTCGTCCCAGATTCGCGCTCTGATCCATTCCATGGCGGCGAGAGCTTCTTCATCTGCCAGTCTGGATTTGCGGGCATTTTGCGGGTCGACGATGTGCCCACCCCAGGCGTTGATATGGACCTGTATCCGATCCCAGGAGATATCCATCGCGCTGCCCCAATGTTTGGTCTCTCCTGTGGAATTATCGTCTTTGCGGAGCAACCGCATCGCGGCAAGGTAGTCCTCGTAATCCCAGCTGTCGTCGGGATAGTCGACGCCATATTCGTCAAAGATATCTTTGTTGAAGTAAAGCGCTAATGCGCCGTGATACTTGGGCAGTCCAAACCTCAGACCATCCTCGGTCGTCAAAGCGCTCAACTGAGCAGGGTTCCAATCGTTCAGGGTCTGATCCCCGAGATCACGCTGGACGTAAGGGTTCAGGTCGAGCAGATAACCTTGTTGCGCCCAGGCAGGAAAGTGGGTGCAGCAGCCCTGAAAGACGTCGGGGGCATATCCGGATTGAAGGTCTGAGGACATCTCCTGCACGAGATTTACCGGGTCGGGTGTAAAGAAAACGCGGATCTCGGGGTGCTCCGCATGGAATAGCTTTAGCATTTCTGCAACCATGGGAGGGAACCATGGTGTGCGCCAATCCTGATAAACGATGTTTACGGGTGAGCTCCGGTTTTGAGAGGGAGCTGACTGGTTGCAGCTGACGAGGGCTGTGGCCAGTGTGCCCAGGCCTAACGCACGCAGAAAATCACGCCGAGTGAGTTCAACCGGGTGATCACCAAGGATATCCATCTTCACCTGCTTGACATGATTGGGCACAACTTCAGCGGTCTTGTTCATAAGTCCAATTCACCAATCCCTTACACCATTTCAAATCCACTGAATTCGATCGTAATCGAATCATCATATATCCTGGGCAGGACGTCAGGTGACGATTCACATCTTTTACTCAGCCTGCTGTGAGATACCGAACATAAAATCCTGCTAGAAGGAGCACTTTAACATTACCTGCAAGCTAGGCAAGGCTGCATCACCGATATGACCAGATCAACCTGGCCATCTGACCAGGGAATAGGATAACCGGAAGTTAAAGCGATAATGGATTTTAATTGAGTCTCAAATGATTACAGCGCTTTTCAACGGCAATCTTAATCGGCAATCAGATTACTTGCCACGTAGATTGTGTTTGTTCACATGCATATTAATCAGGATTCAAGGGTACGACGAGATCAATCGGCCGAGATCGTAGTGGGATGGAAAAACTTACTTTCCGAGCCACTTATCAACGCGCCAGACATAAGAACCATTTTGAAGACGAGTCATTAAAATCCTTGTTCCGGGCGCTGAATCTCTCCGGCAAATCATACAGCTCTGTAGCTGTCCGGATGCGCCAATTGTTTTGATGGGTGGTGCAAGCACCC
>JASFLN010000009.1:0-12487 GCA_050118075.1 Anaerolineales bacterium | reverse complement strand
TTAAAAGAGCATGCGCATAGAGATCCATTCGGGGGTGCTCAAAAGATGATCTGAAGACGTGTTGAAGCTCAATTTACTAGGAAGAAAGTACTGACCTTAAAATTTCCCCAAACGGGTTGCGCTGGTGGGGCGAAGTGGTATATACTGTGGGCATTAGTGGGAACTTGTGGGAGATAGTGGGACGCCGGTGCTGCCGGCGTCTCGGCTTTGAAAGGGTCATTAGAACGCATGTTCTTAGGTCAATACACCCACACAATTGATGATAAAGGGCGTTTGACGGTCCCGGCCAAGTTCCGTGATGAGCTCACCGCGGGTGCATATGTGACCCAAGGATTTGAGCGCAACCTTTTGGTTTATACCACTGAAAGCTTCGAACGACTAGCACGACGGGCAACAACGTTAACAACCACAGATCCAGAAGCCCGAGCCGTGCGTAGAGTGATTTTCGGCGGCGCCACAGAAGTCCAGTTAGATTCGTCGGGCCGCATTTTGCTGCCTCCCTTCCTGCGAGACTACGCCAATCTCGATGGGGATACGACGATTGTTGGCGCTGGCGAGTACTTCGAACTCTGGAACGCAAATGCCTGGTTGAGTGAACTTGAGGGCGTGACCGATCCAGAGGTCAATGCCAGACGATTCTCTCAATTTGATCTTTCCGCGGGGTAAGCGATGGCGGCGTCAGCTGACGCAGCTTCCGCAGGGGAACATACCCCGGTACTTTACCAGAATGTGCTCACCGCATTGCCTCTGCGCGCGGCTGGGCGCTACATAGATGGCACGGTAGGCGCAGGTGGACATGCGTTTGGCATACTCCAGGGTACGACCCCGGGTGGTTTGCTGCTTGGATGTGATCGTGATCCGCATGCACTGCAGATTGCAGCGCAGAAGCTCGAAGCTTTTAAAGAAAGAGTGATCCTGCGACAGGGCTCCTACGAATTGATGAGAACATACGCCCTGGAGATTGGCTGGGAAAGTGTTGATGGCATCTTGCTGGATCTGGGTCTTTCCTCGATGCAGCTCGATACCGCTGAACGTGGTTTTTCTTTCCAACGAGAAGGTCCGCTGGACATGCGTTTTGATCCCCATGCGGAGCGGAAAGCCTCCGATCTCGTCAATCAGTTGAGTGTAGAAGAGTTGGCGGAAATTCTTTGGCGCTATGGAGAGGAGAATCGTTCTCGGAAAATCGCCAGGGCCATTGAAAATGCACGCCCACTAGCGACGACGACCGAGCTGGCTCAGTTGATCAGCGACACCGTAGGGCGGTCAAAAAGGGGTTTGCATCCGGCAACGAAAACGTTTCAAGCCTTA
Source organism: Anaerolineales bacterium (assembly GCA_050118075.1). Taxonomy (GTDB): domain Bacteria; phylum Chloroflexota; class Anaerolineae; order Anaerolineales; family E44-bin32; genus E44-bin32. The sequence goes on along the minus strand of JASFLN010000009.1, from coordinate 11,179 downwards.
CGCATCGCGGTGAATGACGAGCTCGCAGTGCTCGAACGAGGGCTTGAAGCCGGAACGGAACTCTTGCATGCCGGTGGGAGGATGGTTGTGATCAGCTTTCACTCACTTGAAGATCGCATTGTGAAGCGGTTTTTCAGAAGGGAGAGTAAGGACTGTATCTGCCCTCCTGAGACCCCTATCTGCGTGTGTGATCACAAGGCCAAACTGAAGATCATCACACCCAAACCCATCCGACCCGGCGAAGAGGAAATAGAGGCGAATCCACGCTCGCGCAGCGCAAAAATGCGGGTCGCAGAACGGCTTCCATTGGCATAGTCCTTGCAGGCCTCCTTATGGACATTCTGATAAGGAAAAGTGTGTGATCAGAAAGAAAAAACAGGCATCGAAAAAGGGATCGTGGCGTAAGTCACTGCGCATAACCACCAGAACGGTGATGCTCGGCGTGGCACTGCTGATCGTGGGTGCTCTTTACCTGGCGGTTAATGCTCGCGTGGCAAAGCTCGGTCGTGAGGTGCTTGACCAGCAATTTGAAAAAGCCGAATTGGAGCGCCAGACCGCTGAACTGCGCTCCCGTCTTGCTGAGCTGACTATGCCGGACAAGATGATGGAGCGAGCCTTGGAAATAGGCTTCCAGCCGGCGGGTATGGCGGACATGCAGTATGTGGTTGTAGAAGGATATGTCGACCCGGATCCATTCGTCGCACCGGCGCCGCCTGAATCGCTGATTGAGCGGAATGGTTCTCTCTCGCCAGCATACACCGAGACGATCGGGGACTGGGTTTCGAGGGTCATCCGCGCGGGGCGGGAGACCGCACAATGATCCCTGCTTCTCTCCCTTCCCGAAGAGTGCGTGTGCTCTTGATTGTTATGAGCGCAGCGGTGCTGGCGATGGTCGTGCAGCTCATCCGGGTCCAGTTCGGAACTTACGCACCTGTGGTCGCGATGTGGGTGGAGGCTGCTCAAGATACCGAGGATGAGGTCAACCCTGATCGTGGCTTGATCTACGATCGGGACGGCGATCTGCTCGCCACCAACGTCCCGATGTACTACCTCGAGATCGAGGTGTTCCAGCTCACGCCGGCCAGCCGAAAGCAAATCGCTGCAGTCTTATCCCAGACGCTGGTTTTACCCTATGAAGATTTGTACAGGCAATTAACGCTTGATTGGGGTTCGCTGGGACAGTACCGCATTCGGTTGACGCGTGAAGTCGCCGGTGAGGATCGCTGGCCGATCACGATCGATCAGGTGGCAGCAGATATGCTCAAATCCTTTCTGCTTGACCCAGAAGCTCCCGACCTGAGCGGGTTGAAGCTGGTGCCTGCGCCAAGAAGGGAATATCCGGCGAACTTACTTGCAGGTCACCTATTGGGGTTTGTGAACCAGGAAGGCAAGGGCTTCTTTGGCATCGAAGGCTTCTATGATGATTGGTTGGCAGGTAAATCGGTCAAGATCGAGCGTGGCTACATCCCGCCCGAAGCGCGTCTTGAACCCGACCCTCCAGCAGGTGTGAACTTGGTGCTCACCATCGATCTCGATATCCAGCAGATGCTTGAGGAGATCCTGCGAGAGGCGCTTGAGAAAAATTCAGCCGAATCTGGCCAGATCATCGTGATGGATCCACGCAACGGCGAAATCCTGGGATTGGCCATCCAGCCCGGGTTGAACCCGAATAATTATGAACCCTGGTTGGAGGAGCACGGTGTCAGTGCGGTTGACCTGGAGGATCTGGATGAGGAAGACGACGAAGCGGTGATCAACCCGGCGGTTGGCGGTCAGTTCGAACCGGGTTCAACTTTCAAGGTCTTGACCATGGCGGCAGCTCTTGATGCAGGTTTGGTAGAACCCGATACCGAATTTATCGACACAGGCCAGATTGAGGTTGGCGGGGTCCGCATCCGAAACTGGAACGGAGGTGCATGGGGACCGCAGACCATGCAGGGCTGCATGGAGCATTCACTGAACGTCTGTTTAGCCTGGGTCTCTTCCGAGAAATTAGGCGCAAACACGTTTTATGAGTACCTGAGCGCCTTCGGTATTGGGCGGGTGACAGGCATCGATGTTGCCGGTGAGGTAAGTGGCCAGTTGCGCACGCCGCGCCATCCAGAATGGACAGAGGCTGATTTGGGTACGAATGCGTTTGGTCAGGGTGTGTCTGTAACGCCGGTTCAATTGATTGCCTCCGTGGGGGCAGTTGCCAACGACGGCGTCATGATGCAGCCCCATCTGGTCAGGGCTGTGGTCGGACCGGATGGTGCCTATTGGCCAAAACCGACTGTTTTGGGACGGCCGATCTCGAAGGAGACTGCGGATCAAATGAACGCAATGCTGGCCGAGTCGCTGGCGGGCGAGACACATCTGGCGAGTGTAAACGGCTATCAGCTGGCCGGTAAAACGGGCACGGCACAAATACCCACCGAGAAAGGCTATGACGATCGCTGGACGATCGCCTCCTTCATCGGTTGGGGGCCGGTAGCTGATCCGCAATTTATCGTGCTCGTCCGGATCGACAAACCTGAATCTTCACCTTGGGGTTCAGTCGTTGCCGCTCCAGTTTTCAAGCAAGTGGTCGAGCGATTGGTAACCATGCTAGAAATCCCACCGGACCACATACGTGATCAATTGGTGGCAGAAGATAGGACACAAAGTTAGAGAATGCTTGCCGTAAAAGATATTTACGAAGCGATAACAGGAAAAGACACAACCGGGTTGGAAATCGCGATTTCCGACGCGGTTGTGGATTCGCGCCAGGTAACACCCGGTGCGTTATTTATCGCAATGAAAGGTGAGCATGTTGACGGTCATGATTACATCGCCGATGCATTCGATCGCGGCGCGGTGGCGGCGATATTTGAAGAAGATATCTCCGGGGATTGGACGACGATCGATTTGCGCCGCGCATCCCAAACAGCCCTGTCCGCAGAGATTTCGCATCCGATAGGCCTGCGGGTGGAAAACTCACTTGTTGCTTTGCAAACAACGGCTAAGTTTTGGCGTTCCAAATTTGACCTGCGTGTGATCGGGATCACCGGGAGTGTTGGGAAATCGACGACGAAAGAGCTTGCCGCAGATGTACTCAGTCAACAATTTCCCACGATCCGCAGTCCCGGGAATATGAACAACGAGATTGGCTTGCCGCTAAGCTTGTTGGGTTTGACTTCTCTCCATAAACGCGCCGTATTGGAGATGGGTTTCTACGTGCCAGGAGAGATCGCCACATTATGCGACATCGCGGCACCTCAAGTGGGCGTGGTAACCAATATCAGTGAGGTACATCTCGAACGCGCGGGCAGTATGGAGGCGATCGTTAAAGGAAAAGGTGAATTGGTTGAGGCTCTCCCGCCACAACCTGAGGGAGTAGCCATCCTCAACTTCGACGATGAGCGTGTTCGTGATCTTGCAAACAGGACCCAGGCGCGCATCTTTTATTACGGGCTTTCACCCGAGGCGGACCTTTGGGTCAGTGACGTGGTAGGTCTTGGTCTGGATGGGATCCGCTGCCTGATGCACTTCAACGGCGAGGAACTGCATTTGAGGGTGCCACTCCTTGGACGTCACTCGGCGCATACGGTCCTGCGTGCCGCAGCGGTAGGGTTGATTGAAGGGTTGGATTGGGGCGAGATTGTGCGTGGTTTGCAAAATCCCCGCAGCCAGCTGCGTTTGGTGACCGTACATGGCCCGGGTGGAGCGGTCATCCTGGACGATACCTACAATGCAGCGCCTCCATCCGTGCTGGCCGCACTGAACTTGTTGGATGATCTCGATGGCCGCAAATGGGCTGTGCTGGGAGACATGCTTGAGTTAGGTGAGTATGAAGAGACTGGACATCGGCGCGTGGGCGCCAGAGCAGCAGAGGTTGCTGATTGTCTGGTAGCTGTAGGAGAACGAGCGCGTTGGATCGCAGAGGAGGCTGTTGCCTCCGGGATGCCGACTGAGGTCGTTACGGTTTTCAATTCGAGTGATGAAGCTATCGATTTTTTGGAGGATCAGATTGATGCCGGTGATGTTGTGCTGGTGAAAGGTTCGCGCGGAGTTGAGCTGGACCGCGTCATCTCTGCTCTGGAGCGTGCCGAATGACGCAAACCGCGATGGCACTCTCACTGGGAGGCATTACGTTCCTGCTCACGGTCATTTGGGGTGGACCGCTGATCCGAATTATGCGCATGCTCAAGATCGGCGAGCAAATCCGCATAGAAGGGCCGCAGCGACATTTCACCAAACTTGGCACGCCCACAATGGGTGGTTGGCTATTCATCATTCCAATCCTGCTTGTGACTGGTGTGCTTAATCTGGTGTCGATTTTGAGTGAATTGAACGTATTTGGTAACTCAATTCTGCTGCCTCTGCTCACCTTGATTCTATTTGCCGGTGTTGGAGCTCTGGATGATTGGCTGGGCATTCGAAGGCCGCGTGGGATCGGAGGCCTGCGGGCGCGCTGGAAGTTCCTCTTGCAGACCATTCTGGCGATCGGGATTGCGCTGATTTTGAAATATGGTTTGCAGCCACCGGAGCTGATCCTTCCGAATGTCCCCGAGGTGATCGATCTCGGAATCTGGTATATCCCCATTGCGGTGATCTGGATTGTCGGATGGAGCAACGCGGTGAACATCACCGATGGTCTTGACGGACTTGCAGGCTTGATCTCGGCAACTGCCTTTGCAGCCTATGGCGCCATCGCCATGCTACAGGGTCAGGTCTTCCTGGTGCGTTTCTGTTTCACGGTTGTGGGCGCTTTGTTTGCCTTTCTCTGGTACAACGCGCACCCCGCCGAACTCTTCATGGGTGATACCGGATCAATCCCGCTTGGTGCCACACTGGGCGTGGTGGCATTGATGACCGGTCAATGGATCTTGCTGCCGATCATTGCCATCATCCCGTTCAGTGAGACATTGAGCGTGATATTACAAGTCGCTTATTTCAAGATCACCAATGGTCGGCGCCTGTTCAAGATGGCCCCTTTGAAGCATCACTTTGAACTCAGCGGCTGGAGTGAAACTCAAATTGTCCAGCGTTTTTGGCTCGTTGCGCTTTTATCCGGAATGTTCGGAGTAGCGCTCGCATTGATCTAAGGAGGGAACAATGGAAATCGGTATGCTGTGGTTCGATGACGGACCCAACTCACTGAAGGATAAGGTCAGCCAGGCTGCCGCCTTTTACGAGCAGAAATTCGGCGAGAAACCCACTCACTGCCTCGTACACCCGAATACGCTGAATGGTGGTGAAGGTGACGTCGCCGGTGTGACCGTACGAAAAGCGCGCAATGTGATGCCGAACCACTATTGGATTGGCATCGAGGAAACGCCTGCAGAGAAAAAGTCCAGCCGTGCACGAACCCGTGCCGCTGAAACGCTGGTGCAGGGCAAAGCGGCCTGACGGTTTGGATCAAGATTGTCGGAAGCTGTGAAGGACTGGCATGGACGGCGCGCAGTCGTCCTGGGCCTGGCTCGGCAGGGTAAAGCGCTTGCCCGCTATCTGAACGCTCAAGGAGCTGAAGTCGTGGTGAGCGATGTGAAACCTGCTGAAGCGTTGCAATCAGAACTCGAGGAGCTGTCTGATTTGTCGTTAAGTTATGAACTGAGTGGACATCCGCTTGGCATGTTAGAAGGAACCGATACGTTGTTCCTATCTGGCGGCGTGCCGGCTGACCTTGAAATCGTTACCCATGCTCGAGAATTGGGGATAAGGATTGCGAATGACGCCCAGCTATTCCTGGAGCGAACCCCCGCGCGGGTCGTTGGAATAACCGGTTCTGCCGGCAAGACAACAACCACTTCGCTGGTTGCAGAAATGGCCAACCTGGGGTTTGAGGCTTCCGATAAACAGGTTTGGTTAGGAGGGAACATCGGATTCCCATTGATCAGCTCGATCGATGAAATGGGAAGCGAAGATCTTGCGGTCATGGAGCTCTCCTCGTTTCAATTGGAGATTATGACCTGCAGCCCTCCAGTCGCGGCGCTATTAAATCTTGCGCCGGATCACCTGGACCGCCATGGCGACATGCAAAGCTACCGTGCGGCGAAAGCGCGCATATTGGAGTTCCAAAGCCATCAGGACATCGCAGTGCTGAACTGCTCAGATCCACTGACCTGGGAGCTTCAGCCGATGGTCAAGGGTCGTTTATTCGCTTTTGGTCTTGATTTAGCTGCGGGTTTTCAGGGCGGATACATCGAAGCAGGAGAGTTAAAGCTGCGTATTGAAGACGAAGAGATCCACGTATGCTCACAGGACGAGATTGCGCTGCCCGGGCAACATAACCAAATGAATGTGCTTGCCGCCGCGTTGCTTTCTGCCATCGTGGGTGTCCCCTTCGAAGCGATCCGTCAGATCGCCCGTACCTTCCGGGGTGTACCCCATCGGCTCGAGCATGTCCGCAGCGTGGCAGGTGCCGACTGGTACAACGACTCGATCGCTACCACGCCGGATCGCGCGATCGCCGCAATCCAGGCATTCCATAAACCTCTCGTCCTCTTGGCAGGCGGTAGGGATAAGGATCTCGATTGGGATCGATTCGCAGAGATCGTACACCAGCAAGTGCGGGTGATCATTTTGTTTGGTGAGGCGGCGGGAAAAATCGAACAGGCGCTTATTAAAAATAGAATTTCCGAATCTCAACTGGTTATCAAAAAGGCTGAGACGCTTGAATCTGCGGTGGCGAAGGCAAAATCAAGCGTAGAAGCAGGTGATGTCGTGCTGCTATCACCAGGGGGAACGAGTTTTGATGAGTTTGTGAATTACGAAGCGCGCGGGGAGGAGTTCCGCCGCATGGTAAGGGAAATCTGATGCAAACCACCACGCAGTCAAGGATGACGATCCTGAGGAAATTCACGCTGGGATTCGATCCAGTGGTGATCATGATCACCTTCAGTATGCTGATCTTTGGATTGGTCATGGTCTATTCAGCCAGTTGGGATGTCTCCTGGCGGCTCTACGGGGAACCGAACGCAATTTTTCAAAAGCAGATCACCAACGCGGTGCTCGGTTTAGGGGCAATGATTGTCGCTGCGGTCTTTCCTCTTGATTGGCTGCGTCGCTTGGCGCTGCCCTTGATCGCTGTAACGATCTTTATCCTGTTCGCGGTGCTGTTGGTGAACCTTGGTGGTGAGTATCGGCGTGCATTCCTTGGTGCGTCAGTACAACCCTCAGAGATGGCCAAACTTGCCCTGGTCATTTATTTGGCTGTTTGGATGGAATCCAAAGGGGACCGGCTAAGTGATATGGGTTACGGCTTCTGGCCGCTAGTTTTCATCGTCGGTTTAGTGGGTGGGTTGATCGTAGCTCAACCAGACTTGAGTGCTGGCCTGACGGTAGGACTAGTGTCGCTGACGATGTTCTACCTCGCCGGAGCACATATCTTACAGACTGCTGGCATGATCACCGGCGGCAGCGTTGTCGGGTATATCCTGATCCGCCTCCACCAGACGGGTGCAGCCCGTTGGCAGCAGTTCAAGGATGGATTGGTGAACATTGAGGAAGCCCATTACCACGTACAGCAATCACTGCAGGCATTTTATTCAGGTGGTTTGTTCGGTAAAGGTTTGGGCGCCAGCCGCGGCAAATTTGGATTCCTGCCGGCACCGCACACGGACAGCGTCTACGCGGTCATTGGCGAAGAGCTGGGACTGTTTGGTGCGCTCCTGATCTTGGGCTTATTCGCGCTGTTGATGTGGCGCGGCTTCAAGGTTTCGGTGAGTACAAAAGACCGGCTCGCGATGTTGCTCGCAAGTGGGGTCACTTTCTGGATCGGTGCGGAAGCACTGATCAATATGTCCGTTTTGTTGGGGCTGCTTCCTTTCGCGGGCAACGCGTTGCCGTTTTTTAGCTACGGCGGTTCGAGTTTGGTAACGACGTTGACCGGGGTTGGGTTTCTTTTAAACGTCTCCCGTATGGCGCGGGTTGAACGAGAGAAGCGAGGCTATGTTGCGTCTTTTAGTGTCGGCGGGCGGGACCGGAGGCGGCGTGTATCCCGCCTTGGCCGTCCTGAGCGCACTCGGCGAGAGAGCTGAAGTGCTCTGGGTTGGAGGGCAGGGAGGCATGGAAGCGACGCTTGTCCAGCGGGCAGGCATTCCCTTTGAGGCGATCCCAGCAGCCGGGCTGCATGGTGTGGGATTACGCACTATGCCGGGTAATTTAATGCGTCTGGCCGAAGGAATTCCGGCCGCAAGCCGGATCCTCAAGCGTTTCAATCCTGATGTGCTCTTCTTCACGGGTGGATACGTCGGCGTACCCGTCGCGGTTGCCGGACGCAAGCGGCCGCAAGCCGTATTCGTACCCGATGTTGAACCGGGCCTGGCTTTGCGGTGGATCACCCGTCTAGCGGACGTCATCATGGTGTCAACCGAGCGCGCCAAAGAATTTTACTCCCGCCAGAAGCAAGTGCTTGTCACTGGCTACCCGACGCGATCCTGGATGGAGCCGACTCCTGCGGAAGATGCGAGGGTGGCGCTTAACCTGGACAGGGAAATCCCAGTGGTGCTTATCTTTGGTGGGAGCCGAGGGGCACGCTCAATCAACGAAGCCGTCTGGAGCGATTTACCGCGCCTGCTTGAAAGCTGCCAGGTGCTGCATATCACCGGTGAATTGGACTGGCCACGGGTTTCAGAATTTGTATCTGCATTCCAATCAGGCCTAACAGGCCGATATCATGCACAGCGATACCTACACGAGGAAATGGCTCTGGCGATGTCTGCTGCAGACCTGGTCGTTTCACGTGCGGGTGCTGCCACAATGGGGGAGTTTCCACGCTTCGGTCTGCCGGCGATCCTGGTGCCTTATCCGCATGCCTGGCGCTACCAGCAAGTTAACGCGGCATACCTGAGGGAGGCTGGCGGGGCAATTGTGCTGGAAGATGAGCTTCTGAAGGGAAGACTCGTTGATCGGATTTTGGAATTGTTGGCAAATCAAGAAAGCCTGAAACAAATGGGTCAGGCAATGCACGCTTTGGATCGACCGAAGGCAGCGGACCGGATTGCCAACGCTATCACGGAGCTGGCTGCGGAGAGGAGCGAGGATAATGGTTAGCCTTACCGTGCTCTTCGGTCTTTTCGTGCTCCTTTTTGCCGTCATCGGTGCCATGCGTGGTTGGGCTAAAGAGCTTCTGGTGACGAGTGCCGTCGTTTTGGCCTTATTCATCATTCAAATTCTTGAGACTCATATCCGGCCTTATTACACCGCGCTCATGCTGCAGCCACCCGGAACACAATTTGTGATCCGCGGCTTAATCCTCGTTCTGCTGACATTTTTTGGTTATCAGACCCCGCAAATAAGGGCGTTACAACCAAAATTGGCGCGTGAGCGGCTTCAAGATGTGCTTCTGGGTTTTGTTATGGGCGCACTGAACGGATACTTGCTTTTTGGATCGCTTTGGTACTACCTGCATACACTCAATTATCCGACGGAGTTGGTCCAGATGCCGCAGGAAGGCACCGAGCTTTACCAACAGATAGTGAATATGGTCGCTTTTCTACCACCCGAACTGTTGCCGATCCCACAGCTCTATTTTGCAGTCGGCGTCGTTTTTGTATTCATCATCGTGGTGTTCGTATGAACGGGCCGTTTCATCTGGTTGGGATCGGTGGAGCCGGAATGTCGGCGATCGCAAAAGTCCTGGTTGGACAAGGGAAGAAAGTTACCGGTTCAGATCAGAATGAATCGATTTACACCCAGGGTCTGGAGAAGATGGGGATTGATATCTCGATAGGTCATGATGCGAAAAATCTCAGAGAGGCATCGGTAATCGTGGCTTCCTCTGCGATTCCGGAAGATAACATCGAGCTGGTTGCAGCACGTGGGAAAGGCATCCCGGTTCTTCGTCGACGGGAGTTCTGGCCTCAGCTTCTCCAAGGCAAGCGAGTTGTGGCGATTGCGGGCACACACGGAAAGACCACGACGACAGGGTTAATCGCCTGGATGCTCGACCATGCTGACCGGGCCCCATCCTTTATTGTCGGTGGGACCTTGTTAGATTTTGAGACCAACGCGCTGGCTGGTGATGGGGATGTATTCGTACTCGAGGCGGATGAGTATGACCGGGCTTTTCTGGGTATCAACCCCGATATTGCTGTGATAACGAATATCGAGCATGACCATCCGGATAGTTACCCGACGTTTGAAAGTTTTCGAACCGCGTTCGCAACATTTTCTGCAAGCGTGACAGAGACATTGATCACCTGTCAGGAAGATCCAGAGGCAGCAGCACTAACCACTAAGGCTATCCAGAGAGTTCGTTACGGCTTTAGCGATGCAGCTGATTGGTACGCGGCAGATTTACGACCGAACACCGCCGGTGGCACAGATTTTCTGGTTTTCAGGGACGATGAGACGCTTGGATTGGCTCGTTCGCGCTTACCGGGGCCGCATAATGTGCTCAATTCATTGGCTGCTTTTGCGGCTGTGGACACGCTGGGCTTAGGTTTTTCAGAGGCGCGTGATGCGCTCACTGATTACAGGGGAGTTAGCAGACGGTTTGAGGTTTTGGGTGAGCGATCGAATATCACGGTTGTGGACGATTATGCTCATCATCCTACCGAGATCGTGGCCACTCTTGAATCGGCGGTCGAACGCTTCCCTGAAGGCAGAATCTGGGCTGTTTTTCAGCCGCATACCTATTCACGTATAAAAGCGCTCGAGCAAGATTTCAGACGAGCATTCGGGGCTGCCGATCAGGTGCTTGTCATGGACGTGTTTGCAGCCCGCGAATCAGGGAACTCGATCATTTCCGGTGAGGTGATCGCCGCAAATATTGATCATCCTCATGTACGGTACAGCGGTGACATCGCCAACACAGTGGATCTCCTCAGTCGGGAGGTTACGGCTGGTGATGTTGTTGTTACGCTGAGCGCAGGAGATGGCAATAAGGTCGGCATGCTCCTGCTGGAGAAAATACAGGCAAGCGAGGGAGAAAAGGATCATGGCTAAGAAGCAAAAGGGCGTCTTCGAAGCAGATCGGAAGATGGAATTGAGAATGCGATTAGCCGCCAAAAGGGCGGCACAAAATGAGGTTTATAAAGATCAGAAGCCACTGGCCATCGAGATCCCGGAGGTGGACACGGTCTCGAGGCTGATCAGCAAGGTGCAAGCGCTTTGAGTTCTTCGACCCTGACCCCCGAGCTGCAGCAAAAACTGCAGGAGCGATTTGGTGACACGCTTCAGTCAGGCGCCTCACTTGCGCGCTATACGACGGCGC
>JASFLN010000008.1:0-12672 GCA_050118075.1 Anaerolineales bacterium | reverse complement strand
CAGGACGATCAGCGTGATGATGACAGCCGAGGTTTCAAAGTAGACATGACCACCGATCAGCCCCAAGACCACCGGAAGCGAGTAGAAATACGCCGCCGACGATCCCATCGCAATAAGCACATCCATATTGGCCGATCCATTACGTAGAGCCTTATATGCCCCGTCGTAATACTGCCAGCCGACATAAAATTGAACCGGTGTCGCCAGGACAAACATCAGCCAGGGTGCCCAGCTCGCCTGTGCAATCGCTGGTGGAAGCAGGCCAAAATCACGTGCCATTGAGAAGATAAAAAGCGGAACGGTAAAGATCAAACCCGTGATCAGCAGTTGTCGCTGGTGGTTGATCTCGCGCTGGCGAGCTTTGCGTTCAACATCCTCAATCTCGCCTTCGACCTCAAGCGCCTCGAATCCAGCTTCTCGTACTGTGGTGCGCAGGTCCATCTGACTCACGACGGTAGGAATATAACGCACCCGCGCTCGCTCGGTAGCGAGATTGATCTGTACTTCAACGACACCCTCACGTGCAAGCAGTGCTTGCTCCAAACGACGTGCATCGTTATCGTCACTGAGACGCTGAAGGATAAGATCCGCTTCACCAAGCGCGACGTCATAGCCCGCACGCCTCACGCGATCAAGAATCGCATTCTGATCCAACTTCTCGGGATCATAAACTACGCTCGCGCGTTCGGAAGCCAGATTCACACTGGTGTACGAAACCCCGTCTAATTTCTTGATGTTGCGTTCGACCGCAGCGACACAGTTTGCGCACGTCATTCCGGTAATCGGCAGCGTGATATTCTTCGTTTGCTCACTCACGTATATTCACCAACCCTTTATTCAATCAAGCACACGTAGTTCGATCCCGAGCTAATTGGCTGGTGGGTAGTTGATTTCAGTCAACAGCGCCACGATCTGATCTTTATTTGCAGGATCATCGAACTCGACATGCACAGTCTGATCTGATTGATCCGCTCTCACGAGTTTAACCCCCGAAAGCTCGCCAAGCTCCATCTGGATCGTGTGTACACAATGCCCGCAGGAAATGTTTGGTACTTTAAAATCTACTGTTGTCATCAGACGTCTCCTTTTCAAATTAGACTTTGTTCGCCATCTCGTACACTTCGGTGATTTCTTTGAGCATGCGCTCACGCTCATCAGCATCCTCGCCTCGAACGACAGTAATCAGGCAGGAATGCAGGTGGTCATTAAGCACATTTGTGCTTACCTTATTTAAAGCAGCCTGCACGGCCTGGATCTGCCTGAGCAGATCGATACAATAGGCATCATTTTCGACCATTCTCTGGATGCCACGTATGTGGCCTTCAATATTGCGCAAACGCTTCAGAGTTTCTTCATTCTTCATCTCATCCACCTTCCGTATACCCCCCCCCAGGGGGGATGGGTATGCAAATTATATCTAAAGGGACTGAGTTGGTCAAGTTTTACCTTAAGTTGAAGATGAAGACTATGGAAGCATACCCAGCGAATATGCTATCTGGAGCAGGATGTTCCCGTCCAGTACTCCGGGGGAATCGCACCATTGATCCGCAGCAAGCTGCGCTTGCAACCTTTCGGACCATTGCCAGAGTGACACGAGATCTTCAGGATAACGCTGTGCTCGGGCACCGATGCTGCGCATCTCGAACCCGGAAAGTGCTTGAGCCCATTGCTCCCAGGGAACCATGTCCGGTGTACGGGAAAGTGTCACTAAACCGCTGAAGTAGACCGGCAACTCACTACCAAAATCATGGAGTCGGGACTTTAAAAAGGCCAGGCTGTCCGTTGTGTTAAAAATCAACCAGAGTGGCAACAATCCACCCCGCAGGATCAACGCTGGATCATATTGGGTAAATGTCTCAATGACCACGCCCTGGGGCTCACGTCCCTGAAGATTGTAGAGCTTCTCGTGTGCTGCATATGCGAGCACAGAGAACGCATGTGGATCCAGGCCGACAATGCGTTCAAATCGAAAACCCTCTTCCAGGGCAAAAGCTTGAAGAGCTGCAATTAGTCCTGGTTCGCTGCCCCACTCCGATTCTGGCATCTCCTTTGGTGTCTTGTACGGAATGCTCCAACCACCACGATGGGATGAGCCAGCCCGTTCTAGAGCAGCATCGATGCGCTCACTACCCTCGAGAAATTCACGAGGCGGGATACCTCCCCAACCACCAACTTGATAGCGATGCCGTTCTCCCAGCTCATATTGCAGCCAACGAGCCTGAGAATCCAGGTAGAGAAGCATGCCACCGGGCTGGAGAATCTCGCGGATGAAACGCTTATAAGCATCATGTAAATCGATCAATTTAAAGCGCAAATGGCTCACAACCCGCGTTAACCATCCATCATGAATCGGGTCAAAATGTGCAATCCCCATGAGATCTGGATTACGATCGAGGACGGCGCGAGCAACGCGAGAGGTTAGCTCAAGATGAGCATTGAGTTCATCATCTGGACTGCCGCCGCGTAAACCAAGGATGAATGGCTGCGGGAGGAATGGCGACCCTAAGACGGCGGCCAGATGAGCGCTCGCCCCTCCCAACGCAGCCCCAAGGATAACCAGCGGGAATTGTTGCCCCCTGATCTCTGTATAATCTTTGATCCTGGCTTTGACGAGATCATCTGTAGACACATTTTTCGCGTCTTCAGGATCGAATGCGCTGGCTTTGAACCTATGACGAACTGCTTGTCTGGCAAGAACGAGCGGCAGGTGGTTAAGCAGCTGCAAACCCACCTTTTCCCAGGTTGCAAATTCAAACACGCTGGCTTTTTCGCCCGCCAGATAGCTCGCAAGCAACCTTGTGATTACTGGAGAGGCTGATTCAGCGCTCTCCAGTTGCGTATATTCTCCACTCATCGCAAGTCTTCTCAATTATGCTGCTTTATTCGCTGCAAGCTCCTTTGCCCGCACTCGAAGCTGATCACGCAAAATCTGGATATCTCGGGGAATAATCCGCACAGCTGCGAGGAGCAAAAGTGCTCCGATTAACCAGGCTGAAATACAGATCACCAGGATAGCCGTATGCAGTGAAGCCCGCACCGCAATCAAACCAGCAAGCAGGGGAGCCACGGCTGCGCCGCCGTTTTCGATAAAAAGCTGCACAGCCAGAGCGGTTGAACGTACCTCCGGGAGCGTGATGTCATGCACCGAAGCCACGACATTCGATGCGGCGAAAGGCATAAAGATCGCAGTGACCGCCATCAGTATCGAGAATAGAAGTTGTTGGTCGGCAGGTACGCTCATGGTGAGTGTGAGGAACAGCGCACCGGCCAGGACACCAAACAATGCCGTGGCAAGCCTTCCGCGTTTGCTCCTTTGGTATGCATAATCCCCAACCAGGCCGCCGACGAAGTATCCCGATGCCAGGATCAGAATGGTCGGTGCCAGGGTGAATAGGATCGCGTTAGGATCATAGCCGCGTTCAACTTCCAGGTAGCGGAAAAACCAGAAGGTAATCACATTCCAGGGGAAAACGCCCACAAAGCCCTGTGCAAAAAGCAGCAGGAGGGTAGGCTTCTTGAACAAACCCCGCGCGACCTGCCAATCAAAACGATATACCCCGATCGTGGCCAGCTCAGCGAGTTCTGGCTCGCTCGCCCCTCGCGGCGTCTCCTTGACAGTGAAGTAAATGAGGATTGCAAGCAGTATTCCTGCTGCACCGGTGATATAGAATATCCGACGCCAGCCCAAAGAGGAGACAAACAAGGTCGCTGCGATTAGACCAAACATATAACCAAGCGGTTGAGTCAACTGCAGCAATCCGTAGATCTTTCCTCGACGTTGTGGCCCAAAATAATCCGAGAGTAGGCTGTACAGACCCGGATAGGTTGAATCATCGATGCCCGTTGTCGCCCTGGCGGCAAGAAAAGTGCGGTATGTGGGCGCGATTGCGCTCAACCAGGTCGTCGCGCCCCAGATACCTGCCGCCAGAGCAAGCAGCTTGGGTCGTGCATAGCGATCATAAAGCACACCCCATAGCGGATAGAGTACCGCTCCGACGAGCAAAGCACCCGTCACGACCGCGCCCATCTGGGCTTCATTGATCCTAAAGTCATTCATGATCTGCGTGGTCATCGGTGCAATGAGAAGCCGATCCGATTGATGCAGCAGCATGAAAAGAAAAAATACAGAAACGACGAACCAGCGATAGCCTGATTTCTGTCCCATCACACCCTCCTATTTAGATATGTTGAATTGGAGGTATTCTTTCGTGACCCGTTTCTGCGCCGGGGTCTTCTCGCAGCAGATCAACTGCATGCGGTAGCACCTCAAGAATAGCCTGAAGATTTTCCTTCGCACCACGTGGTGAGCCAGGTAGGTTGATAATCAAGGTACTCTTTCTGATTCCGGCAACAGCTCTGGAGAGCATCGCGTGAGGCGTCTTCCGAAGGCTGGCTAACCGCATTGCTTCTGCAAGTCCGGGTGCTTCACGTTCAATAACTTTTAACGTCGCTTCTGGTGTCCGATCTCTGGGCGCAAAACCCGTCCCGCCGGTGGTAAAGATGATATCGACCGACTCTTCGTCGCACCATTCCACCAACTGTTTCTCGAGCCTTTCCTGGTCGTCGGGCAGGATTGCGATTTCAGTAACAAACCATCCTTGTGTCTCGACCAATTCCTTGAGCAGTGGCCCTGATCGATCTTCCCTTTCTCCTGCAGCTGAACGATCAGAAACCGTCAGGATCGCGACCTTCATGAGATTACCTTTCCAAGCAAATGCAGGTCCATCGGCTCGCAACCGATCGACTTATAAAATTCAAGCGCTGCATCGTTTTCGCGCGTGACCAGTAGGTAATACTTATAACAACCCAGCGCTCTCAAACGCTCCTCAAGCAGCTCCATCAACATCCTGCCAATACCCTGCCGACGGAATTCAGGAGCAACCGCAAGATGGTAGACAATGCCCCGGCGACCGTCATATCCTCCAATAACTGTCCCGACGATCACCTGATCATCGACAGCCACAAGGAAAAGCTGCGGGTCCCGCTCGAGTTTATGACGCAGGCCTTCGAAATCGTCAGTCGATGAGACCTGGATCCCCGGGGCACACCGACTCCACAGAGATTTAACGGCCTCGTAATCTTGATTCAAATCAAATGTGCGTAGCTCCATCCGTCCCTCAAAAAAAGACTGCGCGAACTTAAATTGTTCGCGCAGTTTGGATTAATTTTTCACAATCTGCAAGTGAGCCAGCCGATGCAACCTCACCGGTTCTTCTCAATCCGCATCCGCACCCACAAGCTGCTTCCAATCACCATGGATGCCGTCTTCCGTCACGCCAAAATAGACCCGAATTCCATTCTGAGTCTTCTGCGCGAGGTCATAACGCATCCGATTGCCACGCTTCTGCTTTTGAATTACACCCAGATCGCCTTGCCAAGCGATGGAAGCCTTCTTCAGGTCTTCCGGAAGCTTTGTGAACTCGGATATCGCATAGTGCCACAATCTGCGCGCCGACCGGATGGTCACGTTTTTTACAGTGTTGCCATTACGAAGATCACGCATGGTGTAGTATTTGGTCCCATTGCGCTCCTCAACATCGGCAATCTCCACACCGGTCTTAGGAGCTTCGATGCCATCATGGGCTTCGGCTCCTGCCTCCACGGCTTGCTCGCTGACGGTCTGCGAGCCTCGTTTCACAAGGCTGACAATCTCATCCCGGACAGCCAGGCCGCTTTCAGCCTCGTCGCGGACGTATATCTTGTTATCATCGACTGCATAGGGTGGGTCATCCCCACGCGGTATAAGGACTCGTATAACGGACTTGCCCCGCGTTTCCATCGTATCGACCTCAACATCCAAAGGCGGGCTGATACGCTTGCTCAACTCGCGCTGAAGCTTCTGTATCGAATCCCTCGGTTTGCTGATACCAACCGGCTCTTTGCGTTGGTCAGAGGGCACCCCGATATAAAGCGTCCCACCGTTGGCATTGGCAAATGCACAAACATCGGCGATGATGGCGTACAAGCGTCCGCCGCGAACGGTCATGCTTTCGTGGAAATCCTGATTGATCGTCGCGCCCTCTTCCCGAGCCTGCTGTATGAAATCGAATTTATCCTCCGCTTTTGGCCAATGAGGCCTGGTCCGGGCGAAGTCATTACTCTGGAACAACTCTTTCAAGGCCGCAAATGAAACCTCCGGCAACAGCACTCGAGTAGCACGGTCACCGACCCCTAGATTTTTCTTGTTGTCGGGGTCGGTCCGCAGTCGATGTGCATCTGAGCCCTGAATGCAGTGCATGCGACGTGGATACTCTGGTTTGGTTCCGCTGAAGAACGCAGCCGTAGTGCGTCTACCCTGCTTCCCGAGATCAGTGACCTCCAATGCGTGCAGGTGTGGATCCTGTGTATAGGCGATCTTGGTTTGACCGCCAAACCCGAACCCGCGCATGGCGACTCCATTGGTGGAATTCGCATGTGCAGCGATCGCCAACCCACCGGCTTCGTCGATAAGACGATAAGCCGTGAGCACATCGCTTGTCGCACCGACCGTCGATGAACCTTTATCAAGCTCATCAGAGGGTATCTCCAAACTGAGAAGCAGATGCTCGATCTCTCTTAAATTTTTATCTTCAGGGAAAATCGCCAGGATGTGGAATCCCAGTGTTGCTGTGAATTCGAATCCCGGTAAGACAAGCAGCTTATCTAATAAGCGCCGATACTCCTTCAAACGATCGGATTCGGCATCCGTCAACCGCTCGAGTTTCTCGAGCATCGAAAGCTGCTCAATCTCCTCCATCATCTGACTGTAACCTGCCACTGTGTTGTGGTCGGTAAATGCGATGATGTCGAGACCACGAACTTCACTTCTGCGTAAAATATCTAGATAACTTATGTCCGGATCCTGGTAGTCACTGGATGCCGGAGTATGTAAATGTAAATCCATTAAGCGCCACTGTTTCGAGGCGCCTTTTGATCGTCTCTTTGTCACAATAGGTCTATCTCCTGAACGCCAGCGTAGGCGGGTAGTGAAGCCTCAACGCGCGTTCAAATATGTTCCCCAATCAAATTTAATAACTGTTCTGGGGGGTACGGCTTCAGGAGAAAACCATTGGCACCCAGTGCTTGACAACGGTGTTCCATATCCAAGCCCGATGTCATGATGACTGCCGTCTGATCAAATTCAGATTGCGATCGGATCTTGCCTAATATGTCCAGACCACTGGATTGGGGCAGAATACAATCCATGAGTACAAGCTCTGGTTGCTCCTTCTCGAGAACACCCAGAATTCCGTCCCATTCCTGTGAAGCGATGACTTCGTACCCGTCTAACTCCAATAATGTGCAGAGCAGGGATACCATCGTGTCATCATCGTCAACAATCAATATTTTTGGCATGTGCCTACAATGTCTCTCGATCGCTACTTGGTTTTCTCTTTAGGTTTCTTCGCTTTTTTAGTCTTCGTTGAAGACTTGCGAGATGCCTTTTTCCCCTTCGAACTTGATTTCTTCTCTTTTTCCAGTGCCAGCTCAATGACCTCATCGACCGTATCGACAAAATGGAATTCGATTTCTTTCTGCACCTCTTCGGGGATATCTTCGAGGTCGATTTCATTCCTTTTAGGTAGAATGACTGTCTTTAAACCAAATCGATGAGCGGCGAGCACTTTCTCTTTAACTCCCCCAATGGGCATCACTTTTCCACGCAATGTAATCTCACCGGTCATGCCCACATTTGAGCGCACCGGTCGTCCAGTTGCCAAGGATGCCAACGCAACCGCCATGGTGATTCCTGCTGAGGGTCCGTCTTTTGGCTGCGCACCTGCAGGCACATGCAGATGCACATCACGCTCCTTCCAGAAATTCTCGTCGATGCCATATTTTTCTGACAATCCTCGGATGTATGACATGGCAGCTTGAGCTGATTCCTGCATAACCTGACCCAGCGAACCCGTCAGATTGAATTTCATGTTGCCAGGCATCGCTGTCGCCTCGATAAAAAGCACGTCCCCGCCAGTGGCGGTATACGCCAGCCCGGTGGCAACACCGGGTATTGAGGTGCGCTCAATGAGCTCTTCGGAACCGAAATAGCGCGGCTTCTTAAGATATTCTCGAACTTTCTTCTCAGTGATGCGCACTCGCTTGGCGGTCCCCTCAGCTATTTGTGTGGCGACTTTACGGCAGATGCGACCTATCTCACGCTCCATGTTTCGCACGCCCGCCTCGCGTGTGTAAGATCGGACCACTTTCCGCAGCGCAGCCTCGGTAAAGCTGATCTCGTTCGATTTCAGCCCATTTTCCCGGATCTGGCGGGGGATCAGATAACCTTGCGCGATCCCGATCTTCTCGGATTCTGTATAACCCGAGATGCGAATTACCTCCATTCGGTCGAGGAGTGGTTCCGGGATGGTCTCAAGCCAATTGGCCGTAGTGATGAACATCGTCTGGGACAGGTCGAATGCTACTTCCATGTAGTGGTCCCTGAATTCGCGGTTCTGCTCGGGGTCCAGGACCTCCAACAATGCGGAGGCTGGATCGCCCCGGAAATCACGGCCCATCTTATCAACCTCGTCCAACATGAAGACCGGATTTTTCGACTCCACACGTCTCAATGCTTGTAAAACCCTGCCAGGCATCGCACCGATGTACGTCCTGCGGTGCCCCCTGATTTCTGCTTCATCGTGAACTCCGCCTAGCGAGATACGGATAAACTCTCTTCCCATCGCTCGTGCGATAGAACGCCCCAAAGAGGTCTTACCCACACCAGGAGGTCCAACGAAGCAAAGGATTACGCCCTCACGCGCTTTTCGAATTTCGTCAACTTCTTGCTCTTCACCTCCCTCGTCTCCACGCTCAGCCTTAAGCTTGCGAACGGCGAGATACTCAAGAATACGCTCTTTCACATCTTCAAGCCCGTAGTGATCTTCATCCAGTACCTCACGCGCATGGCCCAGATCAAGATTGTCCTCTGTAGACTGGTCCCAGGGTAGAGAGGCCATCCAGTCCAGATAGGTACGGATGACGCCATATTCTGCGGCTGCGGTAGGCAGTTTGGCCAACCTGTCGAGTTCTCGACGGGCTTGCTTATCCGCCTCTTCAGGCATATTTGCTTCTTCAATGCGCTTACGAAATTCCTCGATTTCAACTGTTTGCTCGTCCCCCTCCCCGAGCTCACGCTGAATCGCTTTCAATTGTTCGCGTAAGAAGTAGTCCCGTTGAACTTTATCGATCTCTGTGCGCGCTTCCTGCTGGATCTGCTGCCCGAGCGATAACACCTCTACCTCATGGGTCAAGAGCCCGTTCAAATGTTGAAGCTTCTTTACCGTGGAATCAAGCTCCAGAATATGCTGCCCCTCATCCAGGTCCATGCGCTGGTAGTTCGCAACCGTATATGCAACGTGCAGGGGGTCATCCAGAAGCAAGACACCACCGACAATCTCCTTCGGCAGCGAGGGCGCCAGATCGGCGATTTGTTGAAAAAGATCTTTCGCGGCGCGCATTTGAGCTTCAACTTCGACACCTTCTTCAACACTTTCCGGTGCCAGCTCAATCTGTGCTGAGAGATAAGGTTCCAGGGAGAGGAATTCACCGAGTTTGAAGCGGGCAATCCCCCGTGCGATAAGACGGATTGTCCCATCCGGAGCCCTAAGCAAGCGCTGAATCGAGGCGACTGTCCCGAAATCATATAGATCTTCTGGTCCGGGGAGTTCTAACTCTGGCTTTTTCGAAGCCACCAACCCAATCATCCGGTGGCCGGTGGCGACGTCGTCAACCAGTCGAATGGATCGTGGCTGACCAATCGTGAGCGGCATCGCTGTATGAGGGTATACAACAACGCCTCTCAACGGCAGGATCGGAAGTTCGTCAGGGATCTCCAGGGCATCAAGCTCTGGGGCGTCTCCTACGAGTTCTTCTTCAGCCGATTCATCGTCATGTACGAAAATTTTTGATGTCGATTCTTCCATTGCTTTTCTCATTAATACACAAAACATATGCACGGACTAAATAGTCCGTCATGATCATAAAGCTTCAGGTTCCAAAGCCTGGCCTGGTGAGAGAGATCCCCGCGGTTGATGCACTTAGGCAGAAATCTCAATCTTTTTCGGACTCGCTTTCGGGAGGACGACCCGCAGGAAGCCATCACTGTAAGTGGCTTCAATCGCGGCAGCATCGATCTTGTGAGGCATCTTAACGTCGGTCTCAAATTCCCCGTAATCTATCTCCATCTGATGATAGACCTTACGGACGTTTGAGTCAGGTCGACTGCCCTGGATCGAAAGGACTTCATCATCGAAAGTTACTGAGAAATCCAAACCACGCATACCTGCAATTTCGACAATGACGATCAATGCCTCATCAGTTTCTAGAACATCAGTGGGTGGACGCCAGGCATGAGAACGTTTCGAGGACCTCCATCCCAGATCATGCAAAGAACTGGAGCCCCATGGATCATCATCACTGCTCGAACGCAGGCGGATTTGGACCCTATTAGATTTATCTGGAAACATCCAAAAACAAACCTTTTCAGCTTAATTTTCTTAACATTGGCATTCTACCACAGGGACCATAAACACAATATTAGCAGGTGTCATGGGATTATTCCGCTTTCGAAGTATTTGGATTGAGAAGTGACCTGCTGTAAAATGCGGCACAGAGCGCGCCATTATCCGCTCGCTAAGGTGCAGGAGCAAGCCATGAATCCAAAAGATATCCTTGATAGTGTGGAGTTATTTGAGGGGCTCAATTCAAGCGAGCTCGACACACTGGCCGACGTATGCGAGGAGCGTGTCTATCCAGGGAACCAGATCATCACCCAACAGGGAGAGCTCGGCGAGGAGCTTTTCGTTGTGTTTGACGGTTTTGTGGAAGTTGTGCGCAGTGGTGTAGCCCCTGAGGTCGCCCCTCGTACGATCGTGAACCTCGGAGTGGGACAGATATTCGGAGAGATGGCGCTCGTTGATCGCGGTCCACGCTCTGCGACCGTAAAAGCTGCATCAGATAAAGCCAAGCTTCTCGTCATCAAGCGGGATGATTTTGATCAAATCTGTGAAGCAAATCACCATATCGGCTATGTGGTTATGCGAAATATCGCAGCTGATTTATCGTTTAAGCTACGCCACCACCATTTGACGGGGCGGTAAGGGGCAGCACATGGCGATGATCTACAAAGTGAGCTACGTGGTGGCCGGCGAGGAGCACCCCGGAGCAATCCTGAATACCGAAACCCGCCCGACACCCGGCGATCTCGTCCGCTTGGGATCAGAAGATTTTATTGTGGATGAGGTGATTGATTTAATTCCCCCCAGGGGTGACTTTCACTACCTGCACGTCACAGTCAAGTCACCAGACGACGAAGTTTAACCAGCCTCCTTAAAACGTCAGGCGGTCAAAATCCTCCGCAACGATGACATTCCCTGAAAATGCGGAGCTTGCTTCTTCTAGCAGTTCTTTCTTGCTTACACCATGTGTAGGATAGTGAACGAGGTACACTGTCTCCACCCCGGCCTTAGAGGCGATCTCCGCAGCTTGCTTTGCTGAAGAGTGGCCGACCTCGTGGCCAGTGGCTTCATGAATCAGGATATCGGCTCGTTCTGCTAGACGCACTACCTCCGGGCACGGCTCGGTATCGCATGAATACGCGACCGTTCTTCTCCCATTATCGATCTCCAAACGCAGGCCAATTGTTGGGATGACATGCCTCACTGGTGAGGTAAACACGTTTAGATCATCACGCTCGATAATTTGTACATTTTCTCTTTCAGGAAGCCGGTGAAAGGCCACCGGGAAGAATTCAGGCCAGTCTTCCCAATGATAAAAACCCATCACGTCCTCCACCCGCTCCAGACAATGGTGCAGGCCATAGATTCTCAGCGCCTGTTGCCTGCCCATGAGCCACATGTTCATCAGAAGTAATGGCAAGCTGCCCACATGATCCGGATGGAAATGGGTGAGAATGAGATCGCTGATCTCATCGATACCGATCCCGGCTTCTTGCAAACGAATAGGCGGCGAACTGCCGCAGTCGATCAACACCACTCCCGATGCGTTACGAAAAGCAAGATGGGTATTATGGTGATCACGGTCGGGAACAGCAGCCCCGGTTCCGAGGAATATAAGTTCTGACATGTCTATGAGCCTGACAATACCCAGAGAGCGACACGCGGAGTAACAAAGACTTCAAGTGCAGCCGCAGCCAGGAGCAACGGGATCACCACACCAAGCATGATACGCACCCACTCTGCCAGCGCTTTGATCCACCCCTCCCCTAGTGAACTGCCTTTTGGAAGACTTATAGCCGCCATGCCAAGCTGGAGGATTGCCCCTCCCGCAATCAGTGCAGCCGGGACCTCCATAATACCGTGCGGCGCAACGAGAGATCCAACCAGGAGGAGTGGGTCCTGGCCAGCGAGCGCCACATTTCCAGCAAAGTAGCCAATAATCGCAATGGGCGCCATAAGCAGAATTTCTGCCAGTACCCCAAGCGTGAAGAGGCCCAAAATTGAGGCGATAGCCAGCGCACGTAGGTTAATGAAGAAGATTTTTAACCAACCGGTGGTGCTGAACATTCCGAATCTGCGTAGCGCCTCCTCAAATTGATTACTGGAAGCCTGCCATTCGAATAAATCAGTCGGTAGGGTGAAAAGAGAAGCGTATCGGTATCCAGCGACGAAACCAACAATCAGCACCACTAATGTAATGCCTACAGGAATGTCGATCCGCCGCAGAGAGTACCCC
>JASFLN010000007.1:0-13745 GCA_050118075.1 Anaerolineales bacterium | reverse complement strand
TGCAGTGAACCCCAAAAGATGGACAAATAAATAAAGACCTCTCGAAGAGATTTATATAAACTGATGCCTGAATTCAATCGGCGTCAGTTTTGTTTTAAGTTGGATGCGATCATGATTATAAAAGTGTATGTAGTCATTTACGATCTGCACAGCATCTTGGAAGTCCTGGATCCGGATATGGCGCAGCAGTTCCTCCTTCAAATGAGAAAAGAAATTCTCTGTCGGAGCATTATCCAAGCAATTCCCTTTGCGGGACATGGAGGGGATAATCCCAAATTGGGAAGTCATCCCCTGATAGGCAGCAGATTGAAATTGTGTACCCTGATCGCTTTGAAGAATCACACCCTGCACAGACGAAGAGCTTGAAACGGCTGCTCGCAGTGCCTGCAAGACCATGCGGATTGAATAGTTTCTCGAGAGAGCATGGCCCAAGATGGTGCCATCGAAGAAATCTTTGATAATGGTCAGATAAACAAATCCTTGCTGGGTGGGGATAAAAGTAATATCAGTTCCCCATTTTTGGTTGGGGCCTTTGGTTTTGAAATCCTGGCATAGCCGATTTGGGTAGGTATGACTCGCCCCAGATAGTTTTGTCATCTGTCGATAGGGATTCCTCTTTCTAGCAATCGAACGAATGTTGAGCTTTCTCATCAGACGCAAAACCGCTTTGTGATTGATTTTGATGGCATATTCACGCTCAATCCAGATCTGAATTCGCCGGTAACCATAGATCCCCTTGGATCGTTGATAGGCTTCATGTACCAATTTCAATCGATCTTGATCCGAATCTGGCCACTTCATCCTCTTCACCCAAGCATAATAGGCGGACCGGGATACCCCGAGACATTCACATGCGTCGGCTATTCTGAATTGCCCTCGATAGCGGTAGATGGCCCTGTATCGAGCCCCTCTGGCAATTCTTCCCCGAGCTCGATGGCCAATGCTTTTAAAAGGGTGTTCTCCATCTCCAATTGCTTGATCCGTTCTTCCAGACTGTCACGATTTTTCTTCGGTCGGCCTCGGCGCGGCTTCTTCAAGCCCGCTTTCCCTTCCCTCCTATAGATCACCATCCATGCCCGTACCCGCTTGGGATCCCTGATCTCTAATTTCTCCGTAATCTCCTTGTAGGTTAATCCTTCTTCCTCATGCAGCCGGATTGCTTCTAATTTGGTTGCCAATGGATAGTCTTTGCTTCCTTTTTTCCTTGCCATACAAAAACACCTCCCGCTTCTATTGTACGAGAGGTGTTTTTATTTGATGTCCTGTTTTATGGGTTCAGTTCAAAGGTCGTGCCCTTTTGATTTCTGCCTGTCCCCGCAGGCACAAGCCTACAGCCCCTTATCCATCACACGTAGGGGCGACCGGCTGGTCGCCCCTACGAGACAAGGTCATTTAATATTGGCACCCCTGATCCTGCACCGTCGGACGCTCGGATGCGCCGGAAGCGTTGAACGCCTCCACACCGTAGGTATGTGGGCCACCAGAGGGCGGTTCCTCCGTAAAACTGTTCGAGTTCCTGGCGAGTGTGGCGATTAGTGTGCCGTCGCGGTAGACACGGTAGCCTTCTTCGTTGTCCGCCTGATCGATCCAGTTGAGCGTTAAGACATAACGCTTCTCATTACACATCCAATCGGCGATCCGCAGCCTGGCGGGCGTCGCCGGTGGAGGCTCGGGCACCGGCGTAGGAGGCCCCTGGACGACAGGCAGCTGCTCCACCGGGCCAAAGACCTCGACCGTGCTGTCGGCAAACCAGCATCGGAAGCCCAGGGCGCGGTCCTCCCCCAGCCACCATTGAGGCAAGCCGGGATCCGAGCGGCCAACGAGGTCCACCTCCGTGCCGGGCTCGTAACCTGTCACCGTGTCATAGAGTGTCAAGGGCCCTTCTCTGCAGAACGCGTTTTTAATGAAGCGCGCAAAAGGCTGGATCTCAGGTGTGCTGGTTGCCGTCGGTGTGGGTGGAAGGACACCTGCTGGCAGCGGCACAAAGCCCGGATCTCCATAGTAATCGCAGATGTCGATGCCTGCAGTCGTCTGACCCGCCTGAACCTGGAATTGGATTAGGCTGTGGTCATTGCAGTTAATTGAGAGACCACAAGGAACGGCCTGCGTATATGCCCCACCGATCAGATAATCCGGGGGCCGCCATGCGTATGCAACATATGTCCCGGGCGGCACCTCAACACTGTAATTCGAACTCCCACCAGGGTGCGAAAACTGCTCAACACTCTGGGAGTTGATCTCCTCAAAGAACAATTCCATCGGCGGGACACCTTCGGAGGGATAGCAGATCGAGCCCTCAATCGTTCCCAGGAGAGGCACCGGTGTAACCGTTATCGGCGCGAGGCCCTCCATTTCAATCGACCCGCGGTCACAGCCTGCTCCCTGCGGGCGGCTGACCGAACGCTGGTCCTCGGCGGTGCATCGATCGGGATCGCCGCTGTCGATCGCCGGGCTGCCTGGACCGAGCAGATGGCTCAGCCCGTTACCACCGTTTGAAGCCAGGGGTGCCAGCAACGGGTCGGTATTGACCAGATCGGAAGATTCAATGAAATCACAGGTGTCTTGCTCTTCGATGTTGTAACCCAGCGATGGATTCATGGGGGTCGTGCCGGTGCAGTTGCCCATGGCATGGTAGGCGACGACGCTGCTGCGGATCGTCATCGTTCCACCCGCATCATTGCGCAACCCATCGCGGTTGTTATAAGCCACCGTCACAAACTCAAGCCGCAGATCACCGATGTTGAACACACCTGACCCGCCGGGCAATCCGGGTGGGGCATCAATCATGTTTCCGCTTACCGTCGTGTTGCGCAGCAAAAGCGCACCCGTCACATCGTTGTACGCGCCACCGCCCATGCCACCAAATGCAGTGTTGTTGTTCACGCTGCTTTTATAAAGATGGGTGAGGCCTTCATTGAAGACTGCTCCGCCCGCAGCCGCATTATTGTTGGTAAACCAGGCGTTATAGAGAATCGATTCGGCGTCCGTGAGTGTGTACAGTCCTCCGCCGTTCAGTGCGGCGACGTTCTGCTCGAATGTAATCTGGTCTGCCTCTAATTGACCGTCGTTATAGATGCCAGCAGCGTGAACAGCGGCTTCGTTCGTGCGGAATTCAACATTCTCCAATGTGGCTTCGGCGGCAAAGTTGTTCCACAGGCCTCCGCCGCTTCCCGTAACCGAATTGTCCGCGACGAGCACGTTGGTTGCAAATAGCTCCGCCGTCGCGAAATTCTCAATTCCACCACCGTGATCGGCACTATTGCTGAAGACTTGAGTATCGACCAATGTGAGCGTCCCTGTTTCATTGAAAATACCGCCGCCTGCAGATGAGCCTGCACCTCCCGAAGGCACCTCGGCGACGTTGTTGTTGATCGAACTATTGGTAATCGTCAGGTTGCCGTGATTGCGGATGCCGCCGCCCATCTGGCTCCACCCGTCGTTGATGATTAACAAGTCGAGCTCTACGGTCGCACCGCTATGGACCTCGATCACGCGATCGGCATTGTCCCCGCTGATGGAAGGTGCCCCGGAACCTAGAATGGTCAGCTCGTCTGTGATATCCAGGTCGCCGGTTGCATTGGCGTCCTCCCCGGCACCACTCAATGTGAGGATGTAACCTCCTGCCGGCAGATTGATCGTCTGTGCGCCAGCACAAGCATTTGCGTTGTCAATCGCTTCACGCAGCGAACAGTCGGAGGCATCACAAACCCCATCGTTGGTATCGCTGGTCTTGGTGACGTCATAGACCGGTACACACACTGGTGAAGGGGTACAGCCCACAGCCAACAAGCCCAGCAGCAAAACAGCTGCGACCATAAGCAAGTGAAAATTGATTCGGGACGTCATTCAAAACTCCTTTCAGCCGGAATGACCGGCTGATATCGAGGCAAGTGTGCCACGGTTATGTTTGTAACGTGATGGAGCCTGATTTTGTGACATACCTGGCAGGGAGATGTCCATATGTGAAATAATTCACATATCCAAGTTGCCTAGCATACCTTCATTATTGCTTGGATGCGAATTCCGCGCCGTTCGCTTGAAACGGTAACAGGAGGTACATTCTTCCCATGCTTGAACTGAGCCGCCAGGAGTTAAAGGACCTGTTCCTACTCGCTGAAAAGCTGATCTACTTGAATCATGGCTCCTTCGGCACCTGCCCACGTCCAGTGATGCGGGCGTATCGGGAATGGGAGCGCCGCACCGAGCGCAACGCGGTGGTCTTCCTGGCGCGGGAGCTGCCGGCTCACCTTTCAGGGGCATGACGCGCATTGTCTGAATTCCTTGGCTGCGACTGTAATGACGTGGCTTTCTTCCCCAACCCGACCACCGCAATCAACATGATTGTGCGCAGTTTAGACCTTAAACCAACCGATGAAATCCTGGCAACGAATCATGCACCCGGGACTATGGACCGGTCCTGGCAGTCCATAGGCGATCAAAACGAAGCTCGCTCCCGGCGAAAGGCTATCCCGCTCCCGGTATGAACCCCACCTTCATACAAGCAGAGGTCTTCGACTTGACGACACCTTCACTTCCGTTGAAAATCCGGACATGAAATTTCGCCGACCGGATTGGACCACACTCTTCATCGCCGCAGTGGCGTTGCTCATGGCTGTGCTCGCGTACCGCCAGGGTGGATTCGACCTGGTTCTGCGCGGGCTGCAGATCGGCGGTCGAACGCTGCTTAATGTCGCCATCCTTCTTCTTGCCGCATTTCTTGTCGCTGGCCTCGCACAGGTGCTGGTGCCACGCGAGGTCATCGAGCACTGGTTGGGAGTTGGCTCTGGCTGGCGAGGCATTCTACTGGCATGCCTGGCCGGGGCGCTCATCCCCGGTGGACCGTATGTGTACTACCCCATTGCCGGGGGATTGTTAAAAACAGGCGCCAGTCTGGGAGTACTGGTGGCGTTTGTCACCGCTAAAAATCTGTGGTCCGTCTCGCGCCTGCCCTATGAATTTGCACTGCTCGGCGCAGATATAACGCTGCTGCGCTTCAGCCTGACGTTTATTTTTCCTCCACTGATCGGCTTCCTGGCAGAGGCTTTGTTTGGCAATTGGCTCGAGCGCATCCGGGATGCAGCAGCATGACCGAGGCGACATTAATCCTGGTCTTGATCGCGCTGGTGCTTGTCATCCTTGCCTGGCGCCAAAGCACCGAGCAGCTCAAGCTCGGTGTTCAGATTGGCTGGTCGACACTAAAACGCACCCTGCCGGTGCTCCTGCTGGCATTCATCATCGTCGGCTTTGTGAATGCACTCGAGCCGCAGTCGCTAGTGCGCACCTGGATCGGCCCCGAATCGGGTTTACAGGGCGTGTTGATCGGCACGCTGGCCGGGTTACTGCTCCCTGGTGGGCCGTATGTGATCTTCCCGCTCATCGCTACGCTGTATCAATCAGGCGCCGGTTTGGGGCCCACATTAGCTATGATCACCTCCTGGGCTACCCTCGCGCTGCTTTCGGTGTCGTTCGAGCTGCCCTTTATGGGTTGGCGCTTCTCGCTGATCCGTCTCGGCCTGGGTATCCTTATTCCCCTTACCGTCGGTTTCATTGGTAACCTGCTGTGAAGGCAAACGCCCTCTGAGCACGACAGGCGCTCTTTTGCTCCTTACACACAATTGCCCTACAAACCTTTAATTTTGCTCTAACACATCGGCAGTAAGATTCTTACTTGGAATACGGTTGACTGACA
Source organism: Anaerolineales bacterium (assembly GCA_050118075.1). Taxonomy (GTDB): domain Bacteria; phylum Chloroflexota; class Anaerolineae; order Anaerolineales; family E44-bin32; genus E44-bin32. Next base: position 8,056 of record JASFLN010000007.1, on the reverse strand, counting down.
CACCGTATGGGTTTTTCCATACGAGGCACGTGCCAATTTAGGTCAATCGCATTTGCCAGAACATCCGGCAAAAGGAGTAAGTATCCATGAAGGTATATCGTAAACCCATTGCGTTAGCATTAAGTGCCGTCGCGATGCTCAGCTTGATGCTCACGTCGTGTGCCCCAGCAGCTCAAACAGACACAACTGCGGGCACCACCAACGAAGTCATCGTCGTTGACAACATCGGGGATTTGCTCTCCGATTTATACGAACGTATCAACCCTGCTGTGGTGAATATTCAAGTAGCCCAGAGCGTACAAATCGGCGGGAATTTCCCCGAAGACCATCCCGAATTGCCAGATATCTTCCCTGAACTTCCAGAGGATCAATTCCAGTTTGGACAGGGATCCGGCTTTGTGTGGGACACGGAAGGCCACATCGTAACGAATTATCACGTCGTCAATCAGGCGGAACGTGTGAATGTGACTTTCTCAGACGGCCTAACCCTCGAGGCTGAAATCGTTGGTACGGACCCGGACAGCGACCTGGCAGTTATACAGGTGGAGTCCCTGCCCGAAGGGATCGAGCCGCTCGGTCTAGCCAATTCAAGTGAACTACGTGTCGGCGAATCGGTGATCGCCATCGGCAATCCATTCGGTCTAGAGGGCACGATGACAACCGGCATCGTCAGCGCGCTTGGGCGCTCGCTGCCATCACAAGCGAGCACTGCAGATGGCGGCAGGTTCAACATCCCGAACATCATCCAGACCGACGCAGCCATCAACCCGGGCAACTCTGGCGGACCACTGCTTGACTACAGCGGGCGAGTTGTCGGCATCAACACAGCGATCGAATCGCCAGTGCGCCAGTTCTCTGGGATCGGGTATGCAGTGCCCTCCGACATCATCGCAAAGATCGTACCTGCCTTGATCGAGGACGGAAGCTACCCGCACCCCTGGTTGGGACTCTCTGGACGTACGCTGACGCCTGGGATCCGGGACGAGATGGACCTTGAAGCCACTCAGACTGGCATCCTGGTTGTCTCCGTCGCCGAAGACGGTCCTGCCGGTAAAGCCGGTTTGATGGGCAGCGAAGAAGAAGTACGCATCGATGGCCTGCCTACACTGGTCGGCGGTGATGTGATCATCGGTATCGACAACCAGGAGATCCATGAATTTGATGACCTGCTGTCCTACCTGGTCGAAAATACGGTCGTCGGACAGGATATCACCCTGACCGTCCTGCGTAATGGCGAGACACTTGATCTGCAGGTGACACTCGGCGAAAGACCGACAACCAACGCATAAACCACAGGCTTTTCGTACAAAGTTAGCAGGGGCACAGCGAATTGTGCCCCTGTTTTCATTCATGGGACTAGCACAAAAGTCCTCCTCTTTCGAACGTAACAGCATCAGGGTGTGCTCGTTATCATTTATACAGCGCACAATTGTTGTGTCTGGGCGCTGTGCATATCATTTGAGATGCAGAAAGAGAGCGAACACATGAAGAAGAGACTTCTGGTTGCATTTACGCTGGCGCTTATGTTGGCGCTTGTACCCGCGTTTGCGATGGCACAGGATGGTCTCCCCATCACCGTCGACAGCCAATTCAGCTGTGACTTGGGTCAATTCACGGTGGCTATTGGGGGCGGTTCAGGCCCTTATACAGTCACCGTTGATTTTGGTGACGATACTTACGACGAGCAGATTACCGAAGACTCCGAATTGGTGCTGGAGCATACCTATCCATTCCAGGGTGAATATTTATGGAACATCAGCGTCGAAGATTCTCTCGGCGCCAGCGCAGCTGCTTCTGGAACCGCGCTGTTGAGCGGGCCTGAGGTTTCCATAACCTCCACGCCCTTTCCCCCCTTATTGACGCTGGAAAATAGTGAGGCGAGTGCCTCATTCAAGGCTGACGCGTCCGGAGGCACGCTGCCTTCCAGCTATGTATGGGATCTTGATGGCGATGGAGAACCCGAGCAGGATTTCACCGGTGCTGAGGCTGAGTTCACGTATACCGAAGCTGGCTATTTCGATGCCGAAGTGCGCGTCACTGATACATGCAATTTCGTCAATACGGATACCCTCACCGTACAGGTGCTGGACCCCGAATCAATGCCCTCCGATTATTGCCACCCAACCGCACAGAAAATCGCCGAGGCGGTCAACAGTATTTTCCCTGACCAAGCAGGGCAGATTTACAGCTGTGAGGACATTTTTAATATTTTTGAAGGGGCACTAACTGGTTATCAACTGGGCTTTGGACGGATGTGGCATGCATACCAGCTGAGCCAAACGATCGAAGAACTCACCTGGGAGCAGATCCTCGATTGGCAGCTCAACACAGGTGGCTGGGGTCTGCTGACCCAACTCAATCGCTACGGCGACTTGCTTGAGGACCATTCCGTTGTTGAACTGGTTGCCCTCGTGGCAAGTGAAGAGTACAGCATGAATGATGTACGCAGTGCAGTCCGCGCGGTCACGCGCTACGATGCCGAGTTTGAGGACGCACTGACGCGCATCAGCGAAGGGGCTAACCCAGGCGAGCTTGGCCAGCTGTATTCATTGGCTCAGGATCTAGAAGTGGAGCCCTCCGTCCTGGACGAGTACATTCAAAACGGCGATTCGCTGGCTGATCTGAGACACAGCGTAAAGTTCGCGGAGCGTATGGAGCTCGACTGGATGGATGTCGCCTCGGCGCGTGAAGACGACAGCAGTTGGGGAGATCTGAACCAAGCCTATCGACTGGCCAATGATGAGTACAGCGCGGAAGAGATCCTGGAGATGGGGGTCAACGAATTCCGTTCATTAGAGCGCGAAGAAGCGCGTGCCGAGCGTAATGAGCAGCGCGCCGATGACACCGCACAGCGCCTCGCCGAACAGTACCAAGCTGAATTGGGTGACGTGATGGCGCTGTATGACGGCGAATGTGCGGGCAGCTGGAGCTGCGTGCGCAAGGCGCTGCGCGAACAAGAACAAACCCAGATCCAAGGAAACAGCAACGATAAGGATACCCGCACCGCCCAGCAGATTGCATCTAAATATGGCGTCTCAAAAAACGAAGTTATGAACATCTTTGAGGGCTCCTGCTCTGGGAATTGGTCGTGTACACGGGCATATTTCCGTGATCAATCAAAGCCTGATAGAGGCAAGCCAGACAAGTAGAAGACGAAGTAACTCAACTAAAAAAGAGGCGGTCAAATGATCGCCTCTTTTCGATTCTACTCAGCCAGACTGCATTAATCACCGGAGGCGGCCAGCGCTGCTTGCGGTTCCTCGACAGTGGAAGGTTTCCCGGCCATCACAAAGCCTACGTACATCAAAACCGCCGCAAAAAGCTCGCCCAGGTAAAGCAGTTGACCATAACCCATCCGTGTAAGTGTGCTCGCCGCACCAATAGAAAGTGCTCCCGCAGCGATCAGTACATTGCCGAGCACGCGGTTGGGAAGCACGCGCTTGCGCAGAAAGAGCCATGCGGACCAGAGTGCACCACCAACCAGCGTGATTAACCCATAAATATTGAAGAACGGGGTTGTCAGGCGCACGGTGCCACCTTGATCGATCGCAGGCATGATCTCACGGTACTGTTCGCTTATCGCCACCCCACTCGTAAACTGGCTGGGGTCGAGACGCGCCATGGCCTGGAACATGAAGAAGGCGGCGATCAGGCTGCCGATGACGAGCAATCCTGTCACCACATTTCTCCAACGCTTACGTACCAAAAGCATCAAGGTCCCATGGCCAATCCAACCAGCATTTAGTGCTGCACCGAAGAAATACCATAAAAAGAACACAAACGCGCTCCATCCAAAGATAGCAAAATACGCTTCGGCGAAGCTGCCTGCGCTGAACATCGCCAGCCCAAGACCCCAGAAAAGAAAGTGCGCCTTTCGCCGGACGAAATAGCGCTGCAGCACGGATACGGTGAAAACGATCATGATGGCTGTCGAAAGAAACGGAAGGAAGTTATTTATATTCAAGACGCCTCCTTAAGACGATCAAATGACACTACCGGAATGGGACAAACCCCAACAGCACGCCCAAAGCAACAACAATGAGCACCAGCATGACGACGCCCATGCTGACGAGCATCACGGGCACAACTCGGTTGTAAAAGAGCGAATCGGATCCAATACGTGAGGCACTCTTTGGATTCTTTTCTTCACTCATCATCAACCTGACACTCCCTTTCTCATCTCCGCTAGCCATGCTCTGTGTGCTGCCTGGACAGGTGCAGTCTAGAACTTATAGATTAATATTTCAGGAATCCCAGATTAGTCGCGGTTAAGACTTTACAGAATGACTCATGTTATGGGAGATTGGTGTTGGAACCACCCTAGGGTCGATTATTGCTGGTGGGAGGTGTGTTGGATGATACCCTGCAGCTGAGCTCCGGGCTGCTGAGACTGTGCATTCACGTGGATGATTTGCCGTCTGCGCCGCTGATCATGGACGGCGCCTTGCCGTCCACTCGCCTCTACTCCTGACTTATCAATGAATGCAGGAAAATGACTTTATCTTGCGCAGTGTCGAGGGAGGCATGGGAGCATCCTGCGCCTGCGCAACGAGAGGGACGAAGCGTAGATCGTAGATCAACGAATTCCCCGAATCTCACTCTCGGGCTTGAACGCTGCCCACGCAAACCAGAAATGCTCGGCGGAAACGATTCTCGTTAATTCTGCTCCTTCAAGTGGACCCTCCAACGCTTGGCCAAGCAGGTTCCATTGCGTGCCAGTTTGCAGATCCATAAAACCTTCGCCTTCCGACGCGCTCTCAAAGGAGAGCACCTCTCCATCGAGTTCCCGCGAGAAGACGCCTGTTGAGCCAATATCCGGTCCATTGTTGCCAAATGTCGACTTCGTGCCGCTCTCCCAGAACACCGCAACCGGTTGACCCGCAACCGTGTCGTTCACAACCTGCAGCTGCTGCAGTGCGCTGAATGGGTAAACGACCGCTTTGTCGTGTAGTTCGATCGCCACAACTCGTTCAAGTGCAGAAAGCCGATTATCGCCTCCCTCAACCGGGAAAAACGGCCTTCCGTCAACGCTGTCATACCCGGCGTACGGGTTTCGCCCGTAGCTGCGAACATGGCCTGTTTCCCTGGAAAGCACTTTGCCCTCTGGGTGGGCTTGCTTGAAATCTTCCCAGGCGATGATCTGTGAAGGCAGTAACTCAAGTTGTGTTCCAAGCAGATCACCAACGATCGCTTCACCGGTAAACTGCTGCCACCACGAGAACGTTTGGCGGTCGTACATTACCAGGTCCGAGTTTCGCAGATTGCCGGTGGTTCCAAAATCCAAAACGGTTCCGTCAGAGAGCGTGCGATCAAATGCGATCGTCGCGTTGCAGAGCGGACAGAACGTCAGCGCAACCGGCTTACCCCCGACCTCGTCATTCACGATCTCGTGCCAGATCAAGATAGCCAGCGGGTAGGCGCGTGCGTCATCGTTGTGCTCAAAGAACATCACCGGCCAATCATCTTCAAGCCACTCATCGCCCCTTTCGATGCTTTCAAACTCGGGAATGTCGATGGCGGGAATCCCATCCGGAGGTGGTCCGCCCGACTGGAATTGGCTGAAAGGAACACTGTGTAAACAGAAGTTCGTGCGTCCTTCCCAGAACCTGGTCGAGAACTGAACGGGCTCACCGGCAAACAGTTCTTCACATTCTGCCTCCTGAGTCATATGCGTTGGGGTCGACCGGGCAACCGGCTCAACCGTCCCAGCATCCACTTCAACCTCTTCTTCTAGTTCGGCTTGGGGTGTGCCTTGCTCGGCAAGCGGAGCACAAGCCACCAAAACAATGGCAAGTAAACTAAAAACGAATGATATCTTCAATCGTTTCGACATCATGAGCTCTCTACCTTAATCTCCATATCGTTCAACAAGTGCCACACAGATTCGCATCTATCTATTGCCAACCCCGATTGTTGCTAGGTTCTCGTCTAACTGTCCTTCCGTCATCACGCCGATGTGGTGGGAGCGAATGATGCCCTGCTCATCGACGAAAAATGAGGTTGGATAACTGCGATTGCGGTACAACTGCTGGACTTCGCCGCCAGGATCCAGCAGGAGCGGAAACGTGAGGCCCATTTCGTCGCGGAAGATGCTCACTGCACCCCGGGATTCGTCATAGTTCACCGCCAGGACGACCAGGCCTGGCTCCTGATAGGTTGCAAAGCGATCCTGAATGGCTGGCATCTCGATGCGGCAAGGCCCACACCACGTCGCCCAGAAGTTGATCAGCACTGGCCGTCCGTTGAAATCGCTTAATTGAACTTTCTCCCCTTCTACGGTTTCAAGCGTGAAGTCTGGCGCCTGGGCGTTGAGCACCGGCTCAACCGGCACACTATTTGCCACTTTCGAGCGATTGGAGCTTTCCTGTCCCACGCTCCGAAGAAAAGCGAATGCAGCCCCACCGATCAACAACATAGCCAGAGCGCCTGCAAATAACCAGCGCGGCCAGCTTCTGCGTCTCAGTTCTCTGTGCATAGCTCACCCCTTGATCCTAGATCCCAAAATCTATAAAGAAACCAAGCCGAGCCAATTTTTCAAGCGTGCCAGTCAGCAGCATAAAGCCGATGATCACCAGCAACACACCGGTAGCCACAGAGAGCACTCGGATAAGCTTGCTATGCCGTCGCATGAGGTTTGTCACGCTGCCCACGCCCAATGCTGCAAGCAGGAACGGAACCGCCAACCCTAGCGAATAGGCGCTCAGCAGGGTCGCCCCGGTGGTGACGCTTCCGCCATTCACCGCCAATGTGAGCACCGCCCCCAGAACCGGTCCGACACACGGCGCCCAGCCTGCAGAAAAGAAGACCCCCATCAATGCCGAAGAGGTCAAACCTGCACTTGCCCTGGGTGTGTACTGTCGTCTCGTGTCGTAATCCAGGAAAGGTATATTGATCAAACCCAGTGTATGCAGCCCAAAGACAATCACGATCGCGCCACCAATGCGTGCGATCCACTCCCGAATGCTGAACAGCAGCCCCCCTAATGCGGATGCAGCCACGCCAAGCACGACAAAGACAACGCTGAAACCAAGCACAAACGCCACGCCGTGTGCGAACGTCTGCCAGCGGTTTTCTACAACCACACCTTCAGACGTCACCGATCGACCGCCCAGGTAGCCGACATATGCCGGGACAAGCGCCAGCACACACGGGGACAAGAATGATGCTAATCCGGCAAGCATTGCCAGCCCAAAAGTGATATTTGAAGGGTCCATCGGTGCTCCTATCGTCCAAAAGATTGGTTTCTCCTACCTTGCCCTATAGATGAGAGGACAGTCAGGCTTTCTTACATGAGAATTTGATGAATTAATGATTGTGATCGCCCAGCTTTATGCGTATACAATAGATTTCCAGGCAGATTGATTTCCCGACCGGGCATTGCCTGGCCGGAGGCCTGGCTGCACCGTTTAATAACACGGAGCGACCCGCATGCGCCGCTGGAATGGTTGGGGGAACGATTCAATTGACTATCCGCTTCCCGAATCAGCCCTGGGATACCTGACCGACATTCTCGGTCCTGGCAATGCAAGCGAAGACGCCCGCCTTGAGACTGTTCTTTCCAGTCTGCCCGCCTCCATTTTGCCTGACCATGAACTTCTTAACCGAGATCCTGAACAGCGCCTAAGGCATGCCCGCGGTCAGAGCCTCCCGGATTGGATCGCGCTGCGAAGCGGCAATTTGGGGACCGTGCCAGATGCAGTAGCCCAACCTGAATCGGCAGAACATGTGCGCTCACTTCTCAACTTCGCTCGCCAACACGAAATCCAGTTGATCCCATACGGCGGAGGTACAAGCGTCGTTGGCCATATCAATCCGCTGGCCGAGTTTGGTCCGGCACTGACCGTCAACTTGCGCAGGATCAACCGCTTGATCAACCTGGATGTCGAAAGCCATCTGGCCACATTCGGCGCGGGCATTAACGGTCCTGAGATCGAAGCGCAGTTGCACAAACATGGTTTCACGTTAGGGCACTTCCCCCAATCGTGGGAGCTATCCACGCTGGGAGGTTGGATTGCCACCCGATCGAGTGGCCAGCAGTCCTATTTCTACGGTCGCA
>JASFLN010000006.1:0-14190 GCA_050118075.1 Anaerolineales bacterium | reverse complement strand
CCGATACGCGCTGGATGGATTGCGCTCGACGGCGCGAAACCATCGGATTGATCTGAGAGGGCAGGTTGAGGATCCACTTCCGGAGATCTATGGAGATCCGGTACGTTTGCGACAGATGATCGCAAACCTCCTGGAGAATGCGATCAAATATACCCCTGAAGGGGGGGAAGTTAAACTTGAAGCTTCAGCAGAAGATGACCAGGTGATTTTAAAGGTCAGCGACACGGGTCCAGGGATTCCCCCCTCTGATCAACCCTACCTTTTTGACAAATTCTTTCGAGCGAGCAATGTTCCCGATGATTCAACAGGTACAGGGTTAGGGCTTTCGATTGTAAAATCGATTGTGGAGCAACATCAAGGACGTATCTGGTTGGATTCTGAAATCGGTATCGGAACGACGTTCACGGTAGTTCTTCCAGCGATAACTGAGTGAGAGTTCCGGACAAGAAGAATGCGCAGGCTTGCCTGCGCATTTTATGGTTAAAAGATGCCTCCGCCGGGGCGGTGAGGGGGGTAAACCCGGCGGAGGCCTTCGCCAAAGGAGGAGACAGCGATGAGCATTAGGGGTGCCCCGTCTCTCGTCTCCGATGGTTATAATACTCTCTCGATTGGGGTGAAGGTATTGCAAAAGATCATCCAGCCTGGGTGACATTAATCCACCGACCAGGGTGGGTTGAGAAGGTGTACATCCGCAGTAAACAATTTGGATCATATCTGTAATTTAGTTCTTGTTTTGATCGAAGTGTTGGTATGCTTATTAGCACGAACAAGTCCCCCAAAAAATGAAGATAGCAACCTGCAATGGATGACCGTGAGAAGCTGCGAAAACGATTGAGCCGACTCGGCAAGCACAAGCGCACCCACCGGGTTCCGTCTCGCTCGTCTGGTCGTTCCGATATAAAGGCTGATTTGCCCGGTGAGGAGATCGAGACCCCTGCGGGCAGGGCATTTTGCATCGAAGCTGCATATCCATTTGATTACCAACACGGTCGCCGCAGGCTCGCTGAACTTAAAACGTTTCCAGCTGATTTTGCAGCCAAGGTGGCTCAGGATCCTTCACTGCAGGAGGTCGAACTGACGGACCTCGTGTTTCTGGATACCGAAACCACCGGTCTGGCGGGCGGCGCCGGGACGATTGCTTTTCTGGTAGGTTTGGGAGTTTTTACGCGCCAAGGATTTGAGCTTCGGCAGTATTTTCTACGCGATCCCGGTGAAGAGAAAAGTATGCTCCTTGCGCTCGAGCAAGACCTGACCAGCCGGGCTGCATTTGTGACCTTCAACGGCCGAGCATTTGATGTTCCACTGCTTGAAATGCGTTTCAATCTAGGCGCGCGTAAACGCTGGCCGTTAAGCAAATGGCCGCATTTTGATTTGCTTTACCCGTCCCGCAGGCTGTGGCGGCGGACGCTGTCGAACTGCCGACTAGGCACAATTGAAATGCAAGTCCTCGATGTGCAGCGGACGGACGAGGATGTGCCCGGAGCACTGATCCCGGGGATGTACCTTGATTATCTACGTAGCGGTGACGCGACCGAGATGCGAAAGGTCGTGTATCACAACGCGGTGGATATTCTCAGTCTGGTTGGGTTGACAGCTGAAATTTTAGAGCGGCATCACGAGGGAGAAGTTCCGGCTTTGGAACCAGGAGAAGCCCTGGGCCTGGCGCGCTGGCATCACGGAGCCGGCAGGGGCGATCTCGCCCGGCAGGCTTACCAGGCTGCACTGGAGGCGGAGGATGATGAACTCAGGGTGGAAGCACTGCGATACTACACTGCGCAGCTGAAGCGTGAAGACCGCCGTGAGGAGGCAGTGTCAGACTGGGAGCTCTGGCATGAACTGGCGCCGGATGACCCCCGACCGTGCATCGAGCTAGCGATGTATTACGAGTGGCATCAACATGATTTTGAACAGGCCAATCACTGGGCCCAAGAAGCGCTGATGTGTTTGTCGCACTGGAACAAAGGTTGGCGTCGTGATCGGATGTGGAAGGAGATTGAGCACCGCATCCGCCGCATCACAGAGAAAATTGAGCGCACTTTATCCGCCTAGCCGCAACTATGGCGGCGTTGCCGGATTTTTTTAAACAGACGATTTACTGAGCCCCGCGGCAACATTTTGTATGCGTGAGCGTGCTTCCTCGGCAATAGCTTGCAGTTCTTTGCTTTCGCCGAACGATCCGGCTGTCAACATGGCAGCTGGGTTGGCAAGCGAAACAATGACTTCCCCATCCCCCTGCTCCACGGTCACATTGCAAGGCAGCATCACGCCGATGTCGGCAACGCTGCTGAGGGCGCGGTGGGCAAGAGGCGGATTGCAAGCCCCAAGGATCACATAGGGGTGGAAATCGACATCCAGTTTTTCCTTGAGTGTGGCGCGCACATCGATTTGTGTGAGCACCCCAAAGCCCTCCTTTTTGAGTGCCTCAATGACCTCTTCCAGCGCGCGATCAAAGTCGGAATTCATTTTCAGCTTGAAAGCCAATTCCTCAGTCATAATGCAACGCTCCATGTGCTGTTGCTATCAGTATTCAATCAGCCGGCGAATTCAGCTTTTGTGTTTCGGGGCAGGATGTTCATCTAACTCGCTGCGAACTGCCTGGTAAAGGTGTTCGGCTTTCAGTTCGTGCAGTGTGTAGCAGGGACCACCCAGGTGTTCGGCGAGCTTTTGAGCCAAGCCTTGATCAAAAGCGGCGTGCTCCATATTGATGACGACAGAGCGGATATCTGCGTCCTGGATTCTTTCGGCCATGCGCAGCGCTTCCTCCTGCGGTGGCAAATTGCCCATCGACACATTGCCGGCTCCATCGGTGAGCAGAATCAGCAGCGGCAGCACGTCTGGGTGAAGGATTTTCTCTTTGCGGAAGATTTCATAGGCGAGGTTCAGACCGGCGGACAGAGGCGTCTTTCCGCCTACCGGGATGTCGGTGAGTGCGCGCTGGGCGAGCTGCACTGAGTTGGTAGGAGGCAAAACGGTGATGGCACGATCCTTTTGAAATACGATCAGCCCCACTCGATCGCGGCGCTGGTATGCGTCGGTCAGCAGCGATAAGATGGCGCCTTTTGTCGCCGACATTCGTTCGGCAACAGCCATCGACCACGAAGCGTCAACGACAAATAGGATCAGGTTTGCTGCACGGCGGACACGTACCTTGCGGTGTAAGTCAGAGGATTGGATCGCAAACGCGACGTTTTTTCGCTGTTGCTCTCTATCACGTTGGAATGGGGCTGCAGCCCGGATGGTCGCGTCGAATGCGATATCACTGGTTTTTTCATGCGCCCGCCGGGCTTGAATGTAGCGACCTCGTTTGCGGTCGGTGCGGGTGCGGGTGCGTCGTCCACCGTGTTTGCGACTCAGACGATCCAGATTGCCCTCAATTTTACGGGGGACGAACTCCTTGCCAACCTTGACTTTGTCACCGCCCTCCCACCAGCGGGCGTTCAGCGAATCGGGCGGACTCTGGCGTACGGGGTCGGCTTCACCTCGCTCCTCGGTGAGCTCGGCGTCATCTTCACTCAGGCTTGCTTGGGGGCTTTTTTTTTAATATCCAGTTCTTCCTCGCCGCCCGGGGATTCCATCATCTGCTCTTCGTTGTTGAAATCCTGCTGGATTTGTTCGATGCGGCTTTGCATTTCTTCCAGGCTAACATCAACCTGCTGGAATGGCCCCCGTTTGATACGGTGGGGCAGTGCAAGTTCAGCGGCGATGGCGATATCCCGGTCTGTGATCGCGGTGCGCCCTTCGAATGCAGCGTGTGCGCGGGCCGCTTTCAGAATTACCAGATCAGCTCGGTGACCATCGACGTGCATGGATGCGGTTAACGCGGCGATGGAGAGCAGATCTCGTTTGGTGTAGGTCACATCCTCAAGGATCTCCTGGGCAGACTTGATCTCTTCGGTAAGCTTTCTTTCCTTGTCCATCCAGGAAGCGCGGAAAGCTTCCGGATCGCTTTCGTAAGCCAGATTGCGCTCCATGATCGCCACACGCTGTTGAGCATCATGCAAGCCCTGGATCTGAACTGATAGTGCGAAACGGTCCAGCAGCTGCGGCCGCAAGTCGCCCTCCTCCGGATTCATGGTGCCGACCAGGATGTAGCGCGAGGGGTGGCTGAACGATATACCTTCACGCTCGACGATGTTCATGCCCAGCGCGGCTGAGTCCAACAGCAGGTCCACAACGTGATCGTCAAGTAGGTTGACTTCATCGATGTAGAGCAAACCCCGGTTCGCAGAGGCGAGTACACCTGGTTCGAAATGCCGTTCACCTTCTTTAATCGCACGTTCGATGTCGAGTGTGCCGACGACGCGGTCTTCGGTTGCAGACACAGGCAGGTCGACGAAGGAGGTCTTGCGTTTTTCGACCGGGAGAGTCTCTTTGTGTGTCACGCGCTCCTTGCATTCCGTGCACCAGGAAGCGGGATCGTTGGGATCGCAGCCAAAGCGGCAATCGGCGACCACTTCTACGTCCGGAAGAAGCGCAGCGAGGGCGCGCGCTGCGGTGGATTTTGCAGTGCCGCGCTCACCGCGGATGAGAACACCCCCGATGCGGGGGTTGACGGCATTCAACACGAGCGCACGTAGCATGCGTTCCTGACCGACAATTGCTGTAAATGGATATACCTCAGTCATACTTCATCTCCCGGCGAGGATTATACCGTATTGAAGTTTCGATAAGTTAAAGAGGTTTACAGACAGGGGGGATGCTCTTATAATGCCCAGCAATTCAACAACTGGAGACCGTACTCTATGGATCAGAATGAAAAAATCGTCCCGGGTGCGTCCGCACCAGGCGAGGAGCCCGATATGGGTGAACATCCAATGCACGCTTTGCTCGATGCTGAATCTTACGAGCTTGAAACACCACAGCGTGGTGAGATTTGCGTGGGCACAATCGCACGCGTGAGTGAAAATGATATCCTCGTTGATGTCGGTGCAAAATCCGAGGGCGTCATCACCAGCCGCGAGCTTGATCGTTTATCAGATGAGGAACGATCTGAACTGAAGGTTGGTGACGAGATACAAGTTTATGTCGTTCGCTCGGCTGACCGGGATGGCACCATACTGCTCTCTATTTCCCGCGCCGAAGAGGAGCAGGATTGGAAACAGGCCGAAGAATACCTTGAAAACCAGGAACCATTTGAGGGTGTTATCGATGGCTACAACAAAGGTGGCCTGATCGTTAAATTAGGACACTTGCGTGGCTTCGTGCCGGCTTCACAGGTGAGTATTTCGCGACGCCGTCGATCCGATGGCGACACGCCAGACGACCGTTGGTCCGAAATGGTTGGTGAGCCGATCATCACGCGGGTCATCGAGGTCGACCAACGCAGGAATCGATTGATACTCTCTGAACGTGCAGCTTCGCGGGAGGCGCGTGATGCGCTCAAAGAGCGCCTGATCTCAGAGCTGCAGCCGGGTGAAGTCCGCCAGGGTACGGTGATCAGCCTGGCCGATTTTGGTGCTTTTGTCGATATCGGCGGGGCGGATGGTCTTATCCATATATCTGAACTTTCCTGGAAGCGAATCGATAACCCTTCGGAAGTGTTGGAAGTTGGGCAGGAGATTGAAGTAAAAGTTCTGAACGTCGATGCTGAGCGCAAACGCATTAGCCTCTCATTGCGCGCTCTGGAAAGCGATCCATGGGACGAGATTATGGAGAACTTCGAAGAGGGTCAGCTGGTGGAAGGCACGATCACAAAATTGACCAAGTTCGGCGCCTTCGCGGCCCTCAAAGGCACTGAGCAATACGAGATCGAGGGCTTGATCCACATCTCTGAGCTTTCCGATGAACATATCGAGCATCCTCGTGAGGTTGTGCATGAGGGACAAGACATAGCGATGCGTTTGATCAATATTGACAACGAGCGACGTCGCATCGGCTTGAGCCTCAAGCAGGTTGACTCGGCGGAGTATGCGGACGTGGACTGGCGTACGGCCATGGATGATATTGAGGCCGAGGCGCTGGAGGGGATTGAGTTCACGCCCGCGGACGAAGAGTCTGAATCATCGCAGGATCAACAGGATGAGCCGGAGGCGACCCTCGAAGAAGAAGCCGAATTGCAGGCGGATCCTACGCCTGAGCCTGAAGAAGAAGGCCCGGAACCAGATGAAGAAGAGCAAACGCAAGGTTCCGAAGAGTAGCTCAAAAAGTCTGAGTTCAACCGGGCGCAACAAGCGCCCGGTTTGCTTATCTGGCGGGACAGGAAAAAGGTCCTGCATCTTGAGCGAAGACTTGACGATTGAAATTTTGGTAGAATGTAAATCGACAGTAGATAGAGTCGTAGAAAGATGCGGCAAATAGCCGTGGAGGTATATCGGTGCCAGACAAGATGGAACGCTTCACGCAGCGTGCTCGCCGGGTTCTAAGCCTGGCGCACGAAGAAGCGGAAAGGCTGCACCATAATTACATCGGAACAGAACACCTGCTCCTTGGGTTAATTCGTGAGGAAGGGGGCGTCGCGGGTCGTGTGCTTCGTGAACTCGGCCTCGAAACGGCGCGTGTTAAGGAAATGGTTGAGCGTCTTACAGGTGTTGGCCGCCATACGGGCGGACGCATTGAGCTGGCGCCAGCCACGGAACAAGTCCTGCAGACCGCGATCGAAGAAGCCCGCCGTATGGGTCATCACTACATTGGAACCGAGCATTTGCTCTTGGGGCTTGTAAGACAGGGTGAAGGCGTAGGTCTGGATGTGCTTCGTCGATTGGGAATTACTCCCGAGCAAATCCGCCGCCAAACGCGACGGGTACTGCAGGAAAGTCCCACCCGCCGTATGGCACAGAAACGCAGCAGTTCGCGTGAAAAGGACCAGCCGAAAACGCCACTCGTCGATCAATTGGCAACCGATCTGACGCTGCTGGCGGAGGAAAATAAGCTCGATCCGGTCATCGGTAGAGAAACCGAAATTGAACGCGTAATCCAGATCCTTGCCCGACGCACAAAGAACAACCCGGCGCTGATCGGCGAACCGGGTGTCGGTAAAACCGCAATCGTGGAAGGCCTTGCCCAAAGGATCATCGCCGGTGAGACACCAGGACCATTGATCGGGAAGCGCGTGCTTCAACTGGATGTAGGCTCGCTGGTTGCCGGAACGATGTACCGGGGTCAATTTGAGGAGCGATTGAAGCGCGTGATCGATGAACTTAAGTCGTCGGACGCGATCCTGTTCATTGACGAGGTGCATATGCTTGTTGGCGCGGGGTCGGCTGGTTCGTCTGTCGACGCGGCTAACATTCTCAAGCCGGCGCTCTCGCGTGGCGAACTGCAGGTAATCGGTGCGACTACCCTCGATGAATACCGCAAGAACATTGAGAATGACGCTGCGCTTGAACGACGCTTCCAGCCGGTCATGGTTGAAGAGCCTACCGTTGAAGAGACCATCGACATTTTGCGCGGTGTGCGCAAACCGTATGAAGAACATCACAAGCTGATGATCACTGACGAAGCGCTTGAGTCGGCGGCCTATCTATCGGCACGCTACGTAACAGACCGCTTCCTGCCCGATAAAGCGATCGATCTTATCGATGAGTCGGCTTCCAGGGTTCGAATGTATAAAAGCCCGGAGGCAGTCTCACTGCGAGAGGTCATCGCGGAGCTGCGTGAGATCCGTCAGGCGCATGAAGAGGCTATTGATGAAGCGCGCTATGATGATGCTTCCGAACTGGTCGAGCGTGAAAATGAACTTGAGGACCAGCTCGAACAGCTTCGATCCGCCTGGGATCGCAGTGAGAGTGGCCCGCGAGTGACGGAAGACGATATTGCAGAGGTTGTGTCGATGTGGACCGGTGTGCCGGTCATGCAGCTCGCGGAAGCCGAATCGAAGCGTCTGCTCGACATGGAAGATGCACTGCACGAGCGTATTATCGGCCAGGATGAAGCCATCACGGCCATCTCGAAAGCTGTGCGCCGCTCACGTGCCGGATTGAAAGATCCCCGCCGCCCGATCGGTTCCTTCATCTTTCTGGGTCCGACCGGTGTCGGTAAAACGGAGTTGACCAAAGCGCTGGCGGAATTCTTATTCGGCAGCGAAGACGCCTTGATCCAGATCGATATGTCTGAGTTGATGGAGCGCCACACCGTCAGTCGATTGGTCGGGGCACCGCCAGGATATGTCGGTTACGAGGATGCCGGCCAGTTGACCGAAGCGCTTCGGCGAAGACCTTACTCGATCGTCGTCTTTGATGAGGTCGAAAAGGCACATCCTGAAGCACATAACATGCTCCTGCAGATTATGGAAGAAGGTCAGCTTTCCGACGCACGCGGCCGCAAGGTGGATTTCCGCAATGCGATCATCGTCATGACTTCGAACGTGGGCGCCGACTTAATCCGCCGGCAAACGAGCCTCGGGTTTGACCTGCCGGCGAGTGAAGACACGGCTGAGCGCGAAGAATACGATGAGATGCGCAAGAAACTGACCGATGCGCTTAAGAAGGTTTTCCGACCGGAGTTCCTCAACCGAGTGGATGCCACAATGGTCTTCCATGCGCTGACCAAGGATGAGATCCGTAAGATCGTCGATCTCGAGCTGAACAAAGTGTCCAAGCGTCTGGAAGAGCATGAGATCGACCTGCGCGCGACGGATGAAGCTCGCGATAAGCTTGCCTCTGAAGGTTATGACCCCGAGATGGGGGCGCGACCACTGCGCCGCGTGATTCAGAGTAAGGTTGAGGACAAGCTATCGGATGCACTGCTTGCGGGTACATTCGAATCTGGAGACACCGTCGTCGTCGATGTGGACGATGAGGAAATCATCCTGCGTGCTGGCGAACCTTCACCGGAAGAGGATGAAGCTCAAGAAGCTATCCCGGCTGGCGGTTAGAACCGTTACAAACTTGCATTGAGATCTGAGTGCCCGACATGCGTCGGGCACTTTGATTTCATCCCCGAATTCCAGACTGTATAATCTGCGGTAGGAGGTAGATTGGCAAAAGTCCGTACACACTACGTTTGTCAGCAATGCGGGCGAAGCTCGCCAAAACCTATGGGCCGCTGCCCGCAGTGCGGTGAGTGGAACAGCATGGTCGAGGAGCTGGAGCAGAAAAGCTCAGGCCAAACCGCGCGTCGACCGAGCCTGGGCAGCTCAAAGCCCTTGAAACTTGAAGATATCGAAGGGGAGGGTGAGGACAGGATCCATTTGCCCATCGGCGAATTTGCACGTGTATTGGGTGGCGGTATCGTGCCCGGATCGGTCATTTTGATTGGTGGTGATCCGGGTATCGGGAAATCAACACTCCTGCTTCAGATGGCGGCCGCATTGGCAGGCAAAGAATCCGTGCTTTACGTGTCGGGAGAAGAATCCGAACGCCAAATCAAGGCACGCGCCCTGCGATTGGTACCCGATCAAGCCCAGTCTAATGAGCTTTTCGTACTTACAGAGACCGACCTACAGGCGGTGCTGGCACACGTAGAAACGCTGGGACCCTCGGTGATCGTGATTGATTCTGTGCAAACAATGCACTTGCCGGAGCTCGAATCCAGCGCCGGATCCGTTTCTCAAGTTCGTGAAGTGACTTCCCGGCTGCAAGCACTGGCAAAGAGTTCTGGCGTCGCCGTCTTTCTTGTCGGGCACGTGACCAAGGAGGGCGCGATCGCGGGGCCGCGGGTCATGGAACATATTGTCGATACTGTGCTTTACCTGGAGGGTGACCCTTATCATGCCTATCGTTTGCTGCGCTCTGTGAAAAATCGCTTTGGCGCTACAACCGAGGTGGGTGTGTTTGAAATGCGGACAGAGGGGATGGTCGAGGTTCCCAATCCCTCCGAGGTTTTTCTGGCGGAACGAGTGGTCAGCGCGCCGGGATCGGCCGTCGCAGTAACACTGGAAGGCACTCGGCCATTGCTGGTTGAGATCCAGGGGCTTACCAGCAAGACCACGTTCGGTCATCCCCGGCGGACTGCCAACGGTGTGGATTTCAACCGCCTGTTGTTGACTCTGGCTGTGCTCGCCAGACGAGCTGGCGTGCGTGTGGATGACCTGGATGTGTTCGTCAATGTAGTCGGTGGGATGCGGATCAGCGAGCCAGCCGCCGATCTGGCGGTCGCAGCGGCAGTTGCTTCATCGATTGAAGACCGGCCGATCTCCGCAGATACTGCCCTGATTGGTGAAGTCGGTCTATCCGGAGAACTGCGAGCGGTCCCTCAAATTGGACACCGCCTTCAGGAAGCAGCAAAGCTAGGTTTCAAACGCGTCATCGTCCCGAAACGGATTCGAGCCGAGCATAAACTACCTGCTCAACTCGAGGTGCTGTCCATCCGTAGCTTGCGTGAGGCGTTGGAAGAGCTGTTCTCGACGAACTAGTCTGTTGCATATCAGCGTTGGGGTAGCGCAGGATTCATCTGAAGTTCAGCGGGCGCTGCTTGCGCACCGACTCTCCAGTGCCTAATTTATTTTTTGCAAGTCAAGGGCCTCCGATCGAGTATGTTGGCGCCCCTCAATTTTTTAAGACTTGTATGTTGAAGCATCAGGATAAGTTAGGGTCGTTCTCTGACCACGATATTTGGGGGTCATGTTAAATGGTCTTCCAAATCTGGGGGGTTGAACTCGGGGCTCACTGGAGGAGGTGGGTTTAGACGGTCCCTCCAAATTTTCCGAATCGTTTAAGATGGAGAAACCTTAAAGAATTGAAAGTTTTTAGATTCAAGAGACGCTTAGATATTGAAGCGCGCGGGACGATTTGCTAGAATCGTTTCACTGTGGGTGCGGCTGTTTTTGGCGGAGGAGAGAAGGGGCCCAACCACTTGGGCTCCTAAATTATCAGAGCGGGCGGGTGCAACGCTCCACCAGATAATATCGATCCGATACCCAATTTCAAAACCGAAATCTGAGCAGGTACGTTCAACGTTGTTGAGCGGGTATTAGCGTCCCTGAAAGTCCACTGATCTCGGAGGTGAGAATGAACGCGGAGCGGCATTGGCAAGCTACGCTCGGGCAACTACAAATGGAACTGCCCCGTGCAACGTTTGACACATGGGTTCGCGACGCAGAGTATCTCGCCTACGAGGATGGTACGTTTATCATCGGTGTCCGTAATGCCTATGCACGAGATTGGCTTGAGGACCGACTCTTAGCCACTACCAAGCGAGTACTGACCGGTATCCTCGGCCGCACGGTCGACGTTCGCTTTGTCGTCTGGCAGGGCGACCCTGTTGATGAACCTGATGAGCCTCCTTTAGCAATCCAGCCAGAGGATGAGCAGGTCGTTCAGCAAAGCAATCTCAACCGTCGTTATTCCTTCGATTCGTTCGTTGTGGGCGCCAGCAATCGCCTGGCTCATGCAGCCGCGCTGGCCGTCGTTGAAAGTCCCGCCAAAGCCTACAATCCATTTTTCCTCTACGGAGGTGTAGGGCTGGGCAAGACACACCTGCTGCACGCTATCGGTCAAGCATGTATTCAAAAAGGCCTTCAGGTGCTGTATGTGTCCTCTGAAGAGTTCACAAACGATTTGGTAAACGCAATTCGTGCCCACACAACAGCCGCATTCCGCGAGAGATACCGCATGGTCGATGTGCTGCTGATTGATGATATTCAATTCATCGCCGGTAAAGAATCGACCCAGGAAGAATTTTTTCACACCTTCAACACACTGCATGGTCAGGACAAACAGATCATCATTTCCTCCGATCGATCGCCCAAGGCTTTGGTCACGCTTGAGGAGCGCTTGCGATCGCGCTTCGAGTGGGGTCTGGCCGCTGATATCCAACCGCCGGACTTCGAGACTCGCCTGGCGATCCTGCGCTCAAAAGCGGAACGCACTGGTCGCAATGTGCCTTCGCCGATACTGGAGTTAATTGCCCGTCGATCCAAGAACAACATCAGGGAATTGGAAGGATCACTGACACGCGTGCTGGCCTATGCCGATTTGACCGGTGAGGTGATCTCGGAAAAGTTAGTTGAAACAGCGCTGGCAGATCTTTTTGTACACCACAGTACGTTGACACCGGAACTCATTATTGCCGCGGTTGCGCGCCAATATGACCTTGACGAGAGCCAACTGATCGCCCGCGATCGCTCGCGTCAGGTCGCTTTACCCAGGCAGGTCGCCATGTACTTGATTCGAGAGGAAACAGACGCCTCGCTGCCTAAAATTGGGGGCGTTCTCGGGGGACGTGATCACACAACCATCCTATACGGTTGTGAGAAGATTGCTGAGCAGCTGGACACCGATGACCAACTGCGCCGACAGGTAATGAGCATCCGGGAAACGCTCTATCACGGTGTGCCATCAAGTTCTTAGCCTCTCATTTACCCAGCGTGAGTTAAGAAAAAGCGCCTGAGGATTCAGGCGCTTTTTTCAGGTGTGTGCCAAAAAATCATTCTACTTCGTAGGCGAAGATCCCCAGGACGCCGGGTCCACCATGCACAGCGAGTGATGAAATCAGATCTTCCATTAGATATTCTTTTACATTGAAAGTGCTTTTTGCCCGTTCAAGTAATCCGGCAGCTTCCTGCGCGACGCGGGCGTGGATGACAGCCAGGTGGATCGGTGCATCCTGGTCGATATTTTCGGAAAGCAGATCGATCAAGCGTTCGACAGCCTTGCTGCGCTTACGAACATTTTCGCCGGCCTCAAGCGCGCCGTCTTCAAGATAGATGATGGGCTTGACGTTCAACAGTGAAGCAATCGCACCTTGAAGCTGACCCACGCGACCGCTCATCTGGAGGTATTTGAGCGTCTCCGGGGTGAGGTAAAGATAGGAATTGGCACGGATATACTCGAGTCTTTTGACGATTGTCTCAAGGTCGGCACCTTGTTCTGCCGCTCGAGCTGCTTCCAGCACCATCCATCCAGTTCCCAGCGAAATGGAGCCCGAATCGAAGACCTCTACTGTCGCCTCGGGAACCATCGATTTTGCCAGCGTTGCCGAATCGTAGGTGCCGCTGTGCTTTTGGGTCACCGTGATGACGAGGATTTCGTGACCTTGCTGGTGATACTCTCGGTAATAACGCTCAAACCAGGCTGGTGACGGCTGCGAGCTGGTGGGGATGATGCCTAACTCTTCGATTTTTCGATAGAACAGATCGCGGTCGATGTCGATACCTTCCTCAAAAGTCTCCTCGCCAAATTGAATCGCGATCGGCGCGATCTTGATATCAAATTTCTCCACCAGATGATCGGGCAGGTTACACGTTGAATCTGCGACCAACTTAATCATGATTAATCTCCTCTGGTAGGGCAAATGGGAGGGGATGAAATTCCGGTGGGTTGCCCGGGATGGGGTGATTATAGATAAAGTTTACCCAATCGACAATAATGACGGATAGGTCGCCCGGGTGACCGATAATTTCAAGCCAGCTAACAAGGTTCGGGTGGTTGGAATGGCGCTTTCCAACTGGGCGATTTGTGGACGTGGACGACTTTCCAGGATTTGCCCATCTTCACCATTACACGGCTTTCGTTGTAGCTGATCACCTTGACCCCGCTGGAAGAACCTTTTGAGATTAAAAGTGTATACGAGCAAATCGCGGTGTCGCCGTAAACCTGTTCGCAGTAATTGGCTAAGTCGAAGCGCAAGCGTTCTTTTTCATCTTCCGCAGGCTCAGTGGGATGCGGGTCAAGCGCGATCCCGGCCGTGTCGTCGCGCGCCGATTCCTCCATCATAAAATCGTGAAATGGCAAGCCGCGGATGCGGTTAGGGGTGACGTACCATTCATACAATGTGAGCTCCGGAACAGTTGTGGCGTGGTATTGCTCGATATCACCATCGAAAATACTCTTGAGATGAGCCTCTAAGAACGCACGCAATTCACTCATATGCAACTCCTTTTCAAGTGACGAGACCCCTTTTTGCCTCGAAATCAATTGCAAGTCTAAAGCAAGCTGACCGGATCCACATCAACGCTCCAGCCGCGCCCGGTTTCCATCGGGATTACCGTGGCAGGATCCTCGCCGCGCAACAGGATCTGCCATCGGTAGTGACCACGGATACGGCTGAAGAAACATGGAGCAGGACCGACGAGATCTATTCGGCGTTGTTTATCTTTGACGATGCTGGCGATCAAACCAGCCATCCGTCTTGTCTCCCGTTCCGCACGTGTGGAGTTTACATCGCGGTAAACAAGGCGAACGAGCTTTTTATAGGGTGGATAGCCTAAATCGGCGCGGTTCTTCAATTCCAGTCTTGAAAATGACTCGTAATCATGCCTGCTTGCGGATTGGATGGCGAAGTGATCGGGTTGATAGGTTTGTAAAATAACCC
>JASFLN010000005.1:0-14637 GCA_050118075.1 Anaerolineales bacterium | reverse complement strand
AGTCCAGGGGCTGCTCATTGTGCAAGGATCGGCTTCCCATCCGCTCTTCGTTGCCTACGATCTTGCGTTCACGTACCAGGAATCTCAGCTTCCAACATGGTTCCCAATCGTCGAACGTCGAGAAACTCAGGTTGTAGATGGTCGCCTGGGCCTATGGGATACAAACGGAATTTCTGACGGCGAATATAAACTTCGGCTGCGTGTACACCTCGAAAATGGCACTACCCTGGAGGACGTCATCGAAGGTATCCGCATTCGGAATCAATCCGTAGTCGAAACACCGACCCCTGCGGCTGCAACGGGTTTTCAACCGACGGCAACGGCAATGGCCCCCACGCCCACATCCCTTCCGACCCCGATCGTTATGCCTGCCCCGCCCGGCGGCTCAAGTGTTATCCAATCGCTCCAAATCGGGTTAATTCTCGGTGCGGTGATAACTATCTCTATCGGCACCTATATATATATCCGCAGGCGCGTCAGGATCCGTTGGGGTATTTTGCGCATGCGGCGCATGCTTTGGCATGAGGATCGCAAGAAGCGACGGAGGGATTAGATGATCTTCCGCCGAAAGGACAAGCAATGGTTCTTGATTGTCGGCCTGGGAAACCCGGGGCGTGATTACCGTGCAAACCGACATAACGTGGGCTTTATGTGTGTGGATCATCTTGCCGGCGTATGGTCGGTTCCCCTGTCAAAGAGCCAATCCAAAGCAATCATCGCCACAACGAAGCGACAAGAAATAGATCTGATCCTGGCCAAACCGCAAACGTTTATGAACAAGGTCGGACAATCCGTTGGAGCCCTGGCACGATTTTACAAGATTGATTTAACAAGATTGCTTGTGATCTATGATGATCTTGATCTGCCCACCGGAGAAGTGCGTATGCGTCCATTTGGTGGCTCTGGGGGTCATCGTGGGATGCGATCAATCATTCAAAACCTGGGCACATCGGATTTTCCACGTGTCCGTATTGGTATTGGAAGGCCACCAGGCCGCATGGATCCTGCTGATTATGTGCTTCAAAATTTTGGACCCGAGGATAAAGTGCTGATCGATATTGCGCTCCGTCACTGTCAAGATTGCATCTTGCGCTACCTCACCGATGGCATTGAAGCCGCGATGACCTACTGCAATACTGAGCACGATCACTAAATGGACCTTTCGGCGTTACTAACCACGATCAGGGCGCTTCCTGAATATGAACGCCTGGTGCTGGCGCTGAAAGCGGATGAACCGCTCCAAGGATCGCTCGAACTGCCCCGCGCGGCCCGCGCACCTTTGCTAGCTGCACTTTATTCCGATCTACGTATACCCATCGTTCTGCTGATGGCGCGTGCGGACCGTCAGCTTACATTAAACGAGGAGCTGAAGGTATGGAATCCGGAGGCTGAGCTGCATTCCCTGCCCGATCCGGGTCCGCTCTTTTATGAATGGGCTCCTTGGGGTGAAAAAGTTCGCTTGGAAAGGGTCGCGACACTCGCTGCTTTAACGCATGGTGAAGGCCCAGGCGCACCCGTACAACAAAAAGCGCATCAACCACTCATTTTGACTTCGGCACGCGGCGTCATGACGCGCACGATCTCCAAGCGGACGTTCCTGGCAAACTCCCGCTATATTAAGCCCGGTTCCGTTTTACGCTTTACGCCCCTCTTAGAACTGCTTGTGTCGATAGGTTACACCAACCGGAACCTGGTTACTGAGAAGGGTGAGTTCAGCCACCGCGGCGGCATTCTCGATCTCTGGCCACCTTCATCAAACCATCCGGTTCGGATCGAATTTTTCGGCGATGAGGTCGAGACACTGCGCAGCTTCGATCCCAGTACTCAGCGAACGACTTCATCACTGGAGTCGATCCGACTCACCCCGGCGAGGGAAGGTATTCCAAAACTGTATGATCCTTCATGGGACAATGTGCTCCCACTTCAGCAATGGACAGATTCGTTTGAGCAGGATCAGGTTCTGGAACTTCATCTCCCTCTCATGAACCCCGAATTGACCGGCTTCCTTGATTTCATCCCCAAGAATGCAATGGTTATCTTCGAAGACCAGGTCGCCTTCGAAGGCACGGTCGAGGAAATCGAAGAAGCAGCACTTGCAATGCGGAACGAATCAACTCAAACGGAACACCTCGAGGATAGTTTTCCACTTCCTTATCTCACCATGGGAGAGTTAGTCGAGCAATTTTCACAGCATAAAACCTTAAACCTCGGCATGGCGAAGGGTATGGATGACCTTCCTGCTTTTTCAATCGCCAATGCATTCACACCTGGTCCACGCTTTGGTGGCCAGATCAATCCCATCATTGAATATCTTCAAGATCGACGTGAAGATCACGATGCGGTGCTTGTTGTAAGCCGTCAGTCACACCGTTTATCGGAGCTGTGGACGGAGATCGATCCAGAGGTTTGTGTCCATGAACGTCTTCCAAAACCTCTCCGACCCTCCGAGATCTGCTTTGTTCATGGCCCACTTTCGGAAGGTTGGCTGCTTGACACAGCTCAGCGGATGCGCCTCCATCTCCTGACCGATGCAGAGTTGTTTGGTTGGAGCCGGCCACGTCCAAGACGTCGCTCGCTTCCCAGAGCGGCAGCGCCTGAGGACGCGTATGCTGACCTGGATCAGGGTGATTTTGTTGTTCACGTGGATTACGGCATCGGACGGTTTGTAGGATTAGTTCAAAGGACAATTGACGAAGTCGATAGAGAGTATCTTCTTGTCGAATACACAGATGGCGATCAGCTTTTCGTCCCGATTCATCAAGCCGATCGGATCTCGCGCTATGTCGGCTCGGATGGTGCCTCTCCAAAACTCTCGAGACTTGGATCGACTGAATGGGAACGTGCTAAAAGTCGTGTACGTGAAGCTGTCGAGGAAGTCGCCAAAGACTTACTCAATCTTTACGCAACTCGTCAGACGATCAGGGGCCATTCATTCTCCAGCGACACACCCTGGCAGAAGGAGCTTGAGGCCTCATTTGCCCACCGTGAAACCAGCGATCAAATCGATGCACTTCGTGAGATCAAGCAGGATATGGAACGTTCGCGACCGATGGATCGTCTAATCTGTGGAGATGTGGGTTATGGGAAGACGGAGGTTGCGCTTCGAGCAGCCTTTAAGGCGGTCATGGATGGAAAACAAGTTGCGATACTGGTACCGACGACCGTTCTCGCCCAACAGCACTTCCAAACATTCCAGCGTAGACTGTCTGCGTTTCCAGTCGAAGTGGAAATGCTCTCCCGGTTTAGAACGCGCTCCGAGGCTGAATCAATCGTGGAGCGCCTGCATTCGGGTGAGATTGATATTGTCATCGGCACACACCGTCTGCTTCAACCTGATGTCGGCTTTAAGGACCTCGGGCTTCTGATCATCGATGAAGAGCAGCGATTCGGTGTCACCCACAAAGAATTTCTCAAAGAGATGCGCACGGAAGTAGACGTGCTCACGCTGACCGCCACACCGATCCCCCGCTCGCTATACATGGCTTTAACCGGCGCCAGGGATATTTCAACAATCAGCACGCCTCCTGAAGATCGTCTGCCGGTTGTGACGCACGTTGGTCCTTACGAGCCGAGACTCATACGCGCAGCGATCCTCAGAGAAATCGATCGCGGCGGTCAAGTCTTCTTTGTCCATAATCGAGTGCAGACCATCAACACGATGCTTGATCGTCTACAGCGGCTCGTGCCGGAAGCCCGTTTTGCAATTGCGCATGGTCAAATGCCTGAAGGCGACCTTTCTGAGGTGATGGATCATTTTTCACAAGGCGCTCTTGATGTCCTCGTCAGCACCTCAATTATCGAGTCGGGCCTGGATATCCCCAACGCAAATACGCTCATCGTAGACCGTGCCGACCGATTCGGCTTAGCACAGCTTTACCAGCTTCGCGGCAGAGTTGGGCGCGCCGCTATACAAGGGTATGCGTATTTCTTCCGACCTGCAGGTCAACGTGCTACAGATGAAGCTCTACAGCGACTGGAGATCATCGCCGAACACAGCCAATTGGGTGCAGGCTATGCAATCGCAATGCGCGATCTAGAAATGCGCGGTGCTGGCGAGATCCTAGGAACCCGTCAGCATGGTTATATTGCCGGTGTCGGTTTCCACCTCTACACCCGTCTGCTTGCACAGGCTGTAAACCGCATGCGCATGGAGATGGATGAGGAAGAGTTGCTACCTGAAATCGTTCCAGAGCAATTAGAGATCCATCCTGCTTCCATTGATCTCCCCATTGGCAGCGTCATCCCTGAAAACTACATCCCCAATCGCGATTTGCGCCTGCAGCTCTATCGACGAATGGCAGCGATGCACTCCCGATCACAAATCGATTCAATTCGTGATGAGCTGGAAGACCGCTTTGGACCAATTCCAGACCCGTTAATAAATCTGCTTTTCCAATTGGAGATCAAGATTCTTGCCACAAAGGCAGGTATCGAAAGAGTCACAACCGAGGGCGGTCAGATCCTTATCGAGGTCAGTCCTGAGCGTCCACTCCCTGCTCTGGAGCTTGACGCGGAGAAGATCCGGCGCAGCAAGAAGGGATTATGGATCAATGCTCGTGAATTGGACGATTGGCCGGATGTACTTCTGCACATACTTGAGATGATGTCCAAGGAGCGCTCAGAAGCACTGACAATCTAGTACGGTGCACTAGAGGTTCAGATATCCCCCTGGAATTGGACCAGCACAGTTAGATACGGCCTGCCACCGATATACTCAAACGTGAACGCCCAGGTCGTCCAGTTGAATGGATTCCCATTGTCGGACGCCGGGCGGTAAAAGGAACGATAGTTAAGCGTACTGTATTCTTGAGGCCAAATCGCCGGCCGTGTTGTAGTCCCTATTGGAAGCTGATTGCAGATCGGATCAGATTCTTGAACCGTCTCGAGGATCAGGGGCCGTATCAACTCATCGAAAGAACCTTCGATAGGGAAATCCCCACCGCTGATCACGCCCCAATCCCGTTTTGTCCGATCTTCAAACAGACGCGCAACTTGATCCTGAGGGATAATCACCTCAGGATTCCACCAATCGTGCCGGATGATTAGACCACGCTCCGGATTTACAAATTGAGCAAGTTTCTGCCCATCTTGAGTTTCAATTGCCTGGATGACATGTACAAGGACGCCCGGGATACGTCCATCAGCGCAGAACGTATCATTGAGGACCGTCTCAGTAAGATTCCACTCGTTTACCCAGCCTGAAAGCCCATCCTGTGTTTCAATTTCAACCCACACCGAACTCCCCAGGCTGGTAGAACCACCAGTAAGCTTTATCCCTGATTGATCGTATGGAAGTTCACCGATAACCGTGCCCGCGATACCGGCAGGGTTGTGGATTTTAAGTGTTTCATCCTCTGGAATCCAAACTACCGAGTAATCATCCGCTTCTTGGAAGGAACCTAAAAGTGTTGCCGCTGGCGGTGGTTCTGTCGGTGGGATCCGGTTGGGCTCTACCGGGAGAAAAGGCACGGTTCCTCGCGTGCAGGCCCCCAAAAAAAACAAGAACCCCACCATGATGACTGATAAGCATAGGAATTTACAATTCAAGACCCAGCTACTGTTAGAGTTCATTTTCGCCAGTGAAATCCGCATAATCGAAGTCTATCTTATTTATGAGCATAACGGGGAGAACTCTTTTTCTGTCGAGCTTTGGTTGGTTTTTTCGATCGCGTGACCGTTTCATTCGGCAGCAAGGCGACTGAAAGAATCTCATCCATATGGTTGACTAAAAGAATCTTCAACTTTGACCTGACCCTTCGGTGCACGTCTACGAGATCCTTTTCATTCTTACGGGGGATGATGACCGTATCCAGATGATATCGATACGCCGTGTGGACTTTTTCGCGCACTCCACCAATCGGTAAAACACGACCGCGTAGAGTCACCTCGCCACTCATTCCAACGTCCCGCCGTACCGGTCGTTCCGTGAGCGCGGACGCCAGAGCAATTGCCATGGTCACCCCGGCACTCGGGCCATCTTTAGGAATAGATCCTTCTGGAACATGGATGTGGATATCCACTTTCTCAAAAATCTCCGGGTCAACATCCAACTCTTCAGCCATGGATTTAATATATGTAAACGCAGCTTGGGCTGATTCCTGCATGACCTCGCCAATTTGCCCGGTGATCTGGATATTTCCTTTACCTTCAACCAGCATGGCTTCGACGACCAATATATCACCGCCACCTTCGGTCCAAGCCAGACCTGTAGCTGCTCCAATGGCATCCTCAGGTTCAATCTCATGGACCGGGATCTGGCCTGGACCCAGCAGACGAGGCAGCATCGAAGCCGAGATGCGTTTATAACCTTTTTTGCCCTCTGCTCTTCGCCGGGTCACACGGCGACAAATCTTGCCTATCTCCCGCTCCAGGTTTCGCACTCCAGCTTCCCATGTATATTCTCTAATCATTCCCTGCAGCGCGGGTTGTGTGAATTTAATCTCCTCAGGATGGAGCCCGTTCTGCTCAAGCTGTCGTGGGATGAGGAATTTCTGCGCTATGATTATTTTTTCTTCCTCGATATAGCCAGGAAACTCGATCACCTCTAAGCGATCCAGGAGAGCAGCTGGGACAGGGTCGAGGGTGTTGGCGGTGGTGATGAACATCACCTTCGAAAGATCGTACGGGATTTCTAAATAGTGATCCGAAAAAGCATGATTCTGCTCCGGATCCAGAATTTCCAGAAGTGCCGAGGCGGGATCACCGCGGAAGTCCAGACCTAATTTATCAATCTCATCAAGCATAAAGAGAGGGTTTACGGTGCCAGCC
The DNA here is from genome assembly GCA_050118075.1 of Anaerolineales bacterium. Classification (GTDB taxonomy): domain Bacteria; phylum Chloroflexota; class Anaerolineae; order Anaerolineales; family E44-bin32; genus E44-bin32. The sequence goes on along the minus strand of JASFLN010000005.1, from coordinate 7,869 downwards.
CGGCGCATTCCCTGTATGATCCTGCCTGGCAGTGCACCGATGTACGTGCGTCGGTGACCACGTATCTCTGCTTCGTCCCGGATACCACCCAGTGATATGCGCACGAATTTCCTGCCCAGTGCATCTGCGATCGATCGTCCAAGTGATGTCTTTCCTGTACCCGGCGGTCCAACAAAGCATAAAATCGGCTGCTTATGTTTTTGCGGCGCCAGGGCGCGCACAGCGATGTACTCCAGGATACGGTCTTTCGCTTCTTTCAAGCCAAAATGCTGATCCTCAAACACCGAAATTACCTGCTTGAAATCGGTTGTGTCGACGGTGGATTCGGTCCAGGGTAGTTCCGTTAACCAATCAAGATAGGTGCGAATTACCGCCACTTCCGGTGATAAAGGTGCCATCTGGCCAAGTCTTTGGAGTTCTTTTCGCGCCCGTGTTTCAGCCTCGTCTGGGAGACTGAGATGCTCAATGCGGGCGCGCAGTTCATCCAGTTCTTGACTCCAAAAATCCCCCTCACCCAGCTCAGATTGAATGGCCTTGATTTGTTCTCGGAGATAATGCTCTCGCTGTGTTCGATCCATTTCACTTTGAACACGTGCATGGATTTCATCCTCGAGCTCAAGGACATCCAGTTCCCGTCCCAGCAAGATGCTTGTTTGCTGTAATCTCTGAATAGGATCAAAGGTCTCGAGGATCAATTGACGATCGGATATCGGGATATCCAAAGCTGACACAATGAGGTCGGCCAGCAAACCGGGTTCCTCGACATTTACCGCAAAGATATTTACCTCTTCCGGAATATTCCGATCAAGTTCAGCGCATCGATCGAAGAGTGTCAGCACGGCACGCTTTAAAGCCGTGGCTTCTGTAGTCTGCGGAATGATTTCTTCAACCGGGCGCACGCGCGCTTTTAGAGCGCCTTGCTCGAAGAAATAGTCTAGGATTTCTACCCTCCGACGTCCCTGTGCCATGATCGAGATTGAGCCATCCGGTAGGTGCATCAGACGCCCAATCGCAATTTCAGTACCCACCCTATAGAAATCTTCGAGGCCTGGTTCCTCAATTTCGGCATCAAGCAGGGCGACACCAACCATCGTTTCCTGATTCCGAATGGCGACTTCTATGGCGTGCAATGTAGGTTCTTCCATCACAAAGAGCGGGGTGTACAGAGAAGGGAATAAGACCAGGTCACGAAGAGGAAGAACGGTGCAGCTAAAACTACCGTCGTCCTCAAGCTCAGCTTGGGGGATAGCGTTAATCTCTTCGGTCTTTCGACTGATCATCCCACCAAATTCCGGGGGGATGATGGGCCAACGCTCAATTTGCCAGGACATTCTAGATGCCGTTCTCAGAAATAATTCTTACGTCCGGTTTGATCCGCTCCCAGGCTTCGATCGCTTCAGCAGCGATAAAGAGACTCCCCGCTGCAAGAATCACCTCACCCGGACGGGCTTTGTTGATCGCCCACATCAAAGCATCATCCATGTGACGGATTACCTCGACTCTGAACCCATGGCTATGCGCAAGCTCTGCGATCAGCTCAGGTTCTTCGGCGCGCGGATGATCAGCTTGAGTGGCGATAATGCGCGAAACCCTCGGAAGCAGTTCAGCAAGCATGCCTGCAATATCCTTATCTGCTGAAGCGCCGAATATCATCGTCACCGGATGTCCGGGAAAGTAATCCTCTAGCGCGAGGCGCAGTTTCAAGGCTGAATCTCGATTGTGAGCCGAATCGACAACAAGCAGGGGTGTGCGGGAAAGGATCTGGAATCTACCGGGCCAGTCGACATTGCGAAAACCCTCTTTAATCTGCACTTCGGTTAATGGAATACCGTTCGAGCGACCTGATTGAAGCGCAGCATACGCAACGGCCGTGTTGATCACCTGATGGTAACCCAACAAGGGGATTTCATACCTGGGTGGCGCCCACTCCTCCCCACCTGCTGATTCAACAAAAGTGTCCATCAACGACTGCTCATCACTTGACCAGATATAAAGTGTTTGCCCTTCCAAACTGTGGCTCCCTTGTGAAAAGAGCCAATCTTTGCCAACCTGCACAAGCGGAGCACTCCGTTCCTCAGCGATACGCTCAATCACGCGCTCTGCCTCATACTGCTGAGGGGCCATCACAACTGGAACCCCCTCCTTGATGATGCCTGCCTTTTCGCGGGCGATGTCGGAGAGGCTGTCTCCCAGCAGATGCATGTGGTCGTATGAAATAGAGGTGATCACAGAAACCAGCGGTGTAATCACATTGGTCGCATCCAAACGACCACCGAGGCCTACTTCTATTGCTGCGTACTCGACTCCGCAATCCGCAAAATGAAGCAATCCCATAGCGGTCACGATCTCATAAACAGTGAGTCCCTCAATTGTTTCTACGCTCGGCTTGACACGGTTGACCAGATCGACGATCTCTTCATCGGACACCTGTATACCGTCGACTTGAATCCGTTCATTAAAACGATGGAGATGGGGGGATGTATATAACCCAACCGAGAATCCAGCTGCACGGAGCGCCGAGGAAATTAATGACGATACCGAGCCTTTACCCTTCGTTCCAGCGATGTGATAGGACTTGTATTCATCCTGGGGATCATCGAGCAGCGCCAGCAGATCTCTGACCCGTTGTAATTCAAAGAGCTCCGGCGAATAACGATAGCTGCGCTCAACGCTGTAATCCGCGTAGCTGTAAATATAATCGAGAGCTTGCTCATACGTTTGGATAGACATCGCTAGACATTGTAATCTTCGGCATATAAACATACAAGATAATAATCCTTGCGTCTGTCCGTTAATCGCGCTAAGATGACAGCGTAAGGAAGCTTGCGAGAGGAGGTGGCAGTAAGGAGCGATTCCAGAAATATTGCCCTTCACAAACGCTAAACAATCCAAACTATTTTGAGGAGGAAGGAAGCAAATGCATAAGAAACGATTTTCGTTGATGGCCATCCTGAGCATCCTGCTCATCGGTGCATTTATCCTAGGCGCCTGCGCTCAAGCGGCACCGACTGAGCCACCAACGGAAGAACCGATGGAAGAGCCCACCGAAGAACCCATGGAGGAACCCACTGAAGAACCCATGGAAGAACCGATGGAAGCTGAATTAGGAAGCGCTGATAACCCAATTCAAGTTCTATTTGTTCCTTCGGTTGATGTTGACTTCATGATCGAAAGCGGCGACTTGATCGCCCAGGCGCTCAATGAGGCCACTGGTCTTGAATTCGTGGTCAGCATCCCCACATCCTACGCAGCAACAATCGAGGAAATGTGCGCTTCACCAGATAACACGATTGGGTTTATCCCTGCCATGGGGTATGCGCTCGCCAACCAGCTTTGCGGTGTTGAACCAGGACTGGCTTCCGTGCGCTACGGTTGGAATGTCTACTGGACCGAATTCCTCGTCGCACGCGACAGCGAATACGAATCGCTCAGCGACCTGGATGGTGCCACATGGGCATATCCAGACGCCGGTTCCACCTCAGGCTACCTGTACCCATCGGCGATCTTCGATGATCTCGGTGTTGAGATCGCGGATACAGTCGAAGCCGGTGGTCACCCACAGGCAGTCAAAGCCGTCTACAACGGCGAGGCTGATGTTGGAACTGCATACTTCAGCGCTCCACTGCTCCCAGACGGCAACTGGACGACTGATATGGCACCTGACATCCCCGACGAACTCGTATCAGAGTGCGGGTTGAACGACGAAGGTAAACTCTATTGCGGTGGCTACCGTGTGCTCGACGCTCGTGCGGCAATCGCTGAAGAGGCACCAGATGTCGTGCAGAAGGTCAGGATTCTCACCCTCTCCGGCGAGATTCCGAATGACACCATGTCCTTCTCACCTGACTTCCCCGAGGACATGAAAGAAATGATCAGTAACGCGGTCACGGAATACGTCCGATCGGAAGCATGTGCCGAGACGCTGTGCAATGAGAACTTCTATGATTGGACCGATACGGCTCCAATTTTTGACGAGAACTTCGACGGCGTTCGCCTGCTGATGGAAGCCCAGGGCATCACCCTGGAGAACCTCGGCGAGTAAATCGAGCAGGTTCTGTTACCCAAAAACCCCGGAGGTAATCTCCGGGGTTTTTTTGTCTGTTATTCAACCCCATTGAAGTAACCTGAAAACAAGAATTCCATCAGGGAAAATGAACCGTTCATCACTTTCATAAAACTGTGAGTTGGTGATAAATTTAAGCAGTCTGCTGGGGATTTGTCTCTCTTCAAGGATGCCGATCCCCGATTTATTCACATATGCAAATCGCCAGGTCGTGAAAAAACACTACATCCGGCATGGCCAGGAAGGGTCTCTATGTTAGAGGTACGCAATCTCACAAAGATCTACGAAGGCGGGGTAAAAGCATTGGATAATGTGAGCTTCACCGTCGAAGATGGGGAGTTCCTGGCGGTCATCGGCTTGAGTGGTTCTGGCAAATCCACGCTTTTGCGCTGCATCAACCGTCTCATCGAACCTACCGCTGGCTCGATCTACTGGAACGGATTTGACGTCACCAAAGCCAGCCAGGAAGAGATGCGACGTATCCGCCGCAAAATCGGGATGGTTTTTCAACATTTCAATCTCGTCACACGGTCGAAAGTCATTACCAATGTACTTGCCGGCAGACTTGGCTATACCAACCCAGCCATGAGCTTGATTAATCGATTCTCCGAAAAAGACTACCAAAAAGCTCAAGCAGAATTGAAACGGGTCGGCATAAAGGACCAAGCCAATAAACGGGCTGATGAGCTCAGCGGAGGCCAACAACAGCGGGTCGGGATCGCACGAGCGATGATGCAGGATCCAGATATGATCCTGGCGGACGAGCCAGTCGCCAGCCTGGACCCTGTATTGGCGCATTCCATCATGCAGTACCTGGAACAGATCAATAACGAAGAGGGAGTTACAGTGATTTGCAGCCTGCACTTTCTCGATCTGGTCCATCGCTACGCAGACCGAGCCATCGCATTGAATGAGGGCAAGCTGATGTTTGATGGTACCCCCGAAGCTATTGATGACGCGAAATTTAAAGAAATTTACGGTCAGGATGCCGAGCGAGTCGGTTAAGGAAGGTTAATGTGGATAACCAGAGATCTCTGTTTAAATCTATCCTACTGGGTTTAGCGGTTGTAGCCGGGATCATTGTCTACGCCTACGGTTTCCAGGTCACCAAGGTCGACTTCAGTGAAACCCGTTCTGAGCGACGCCTCCAGGTCCTTTCACGCATCCTTCGGGCGCTTGCACACCCTGATCTGATCACGTACGATGTCGAAGAGGTCACCGTCCAAACCCCTTTCTATTTGCCATGCCCTTCAGAGCCAGTTGAGATTGAACCTCCAGATACCTCTGGCCCCTATCTGGTGACTGACGTTTCGTGTGCCAGCGCGGAGGAGTTTGTGGAGGTGAAAGGCTACAACTTCCCGGTGGGTTCAAGAGGCCCCATCAGTTTCTTCACACAAAGTGGCGTGAAGCTTCAAATCGAGAATTTTAGTGTGGGTGAAAGCGGTGAGTTTGAAGCGCGTGTAAAGCTTCCCAACCGTCAACCAGTCGCTGAACCGCAATACATTATCGCCACCGCGCGCGTCGATGTCGGCGCGCCAAAATTCACCAGCACCGCGAGAGTCACATGGGCCAAGATCGTGGAGACAGTCTTCCTGGCGCTGCTGGCCACAACTGTAGGCACCGCCCTCGCCATACCTCTGAGCTTTGTCGCGGCGAGAAACCTGATGAGTCAGATAAAATCACCTCCTGCTAGCATGGCGCTGAACGTGATTGGATTTCCTATCGGTGTAGCAGCGGGACTTCTTGCGCTACGCGTCTTAAGACCCCTTACTGTCTTGCTGTCAACCAATTCGTTGGTAAACCTGGTCAGCTTAGCCGCAGGGCTTGGACTAGCCTATACACTCTTCCGGTATGCATTCAAGCAGGATCCGGATGAGCAGATGGGCCCAACTGCTAATATTCTACGAATTATTCTTCTCGTAATAGCTGCACTGCTCGTCTTCCTCACACTCGAACTGCTTGGTTTGCTTGCCAAGAGTATCGGAAGTTCCATCATTGGACCATTAGGAGCCTTCGGCTTTCTGGGGTACTTTATCGCCCAGATGGGGGACGTGTTCCAGATCGTTACCCCTGCATTGATCATGCTTTCCGGCGGCATGGTAGTATCCAGTTCGCTGGGATCACTTGGGCAGAGAATAAGTGATAGCATGCCGGCAAAGCCGCTTAAGCTTGTCAATCTTGCTTTGACAACGATTGCTGGTGCTCTGCTGTTCGTCTTAATAGCCTCCCTGATAGACTGGTTCTACCAGTTCGACAATCCCTTTTTGACGATCTGGGGACCTGCTGCAACGGGTGGCCTTCTGGGCTTAATACTGGCGTTGAGAGTGAATGCTAAAGCCACTCTCCCAACTGGCATAACGATCTATTTCATCATGCGCACGATTCTCAACGCAACCCGTTCAGTTGAGCCATTGGTCATGGTCATTGTGTTCGTAGCATGGGTTGGGATTGGCCCATTTGCAGGCGCGCTGGCACTCGCACTTCACACCATCGCAGCCTTGTCTAAGCTGTACTCCGAGCAGGTGGAAAGCATTATGCCTGGTCCGTTAGAAGCTATTCAGGCAACCGGTGCTAATCGCTTGCAAACGATCGTGTATGCTGTGGTGCCACAGATCATCCCTCCATATATATCCTTCACGATGTACCGCTGGGATATCAATGTCCGTATGTCCACGATCATCGGCTTCGCTGGCGGCGGAGGTATTGGCTTTTTGCTCCAGCAAAACATCAATTTGTTGGATTACCGGGCGGCGAGCATGCAGATGCTGGCTATTGCGATCGTCGTAGCTTCCATGGATTACCTCAGTTCAACACTGCGAGAGCGTTTCGTCTAGGCTACCCATTAGCGGGAACAAGCTCAGCAGTTCTGTCCTGGGATATCCCCATGACTCAAACCTAAGCCTGGCCTCTTGTAATCTTCTGGACGCGCTCTCTGGTTCAACAAATTGCCGCATTAATCTCCCCATCACAGGTGAGAACCTCATGCGTAGCGTGATACGAAAAAACATCCAAATCTACCCCGCTACGCAGATTGAAGATCTTTACAAACTGATCTACCAGGCCGCTCTGGGATCTGAGCATGCGGCCTTTGATAAGGACTATGCGAAAGAGGCTCTCGAGCGTGAAATACAGGAATTACGCCCATCCACTTCCAGCCATCTCACCGAATCCATATCACCGGATGGCACGATCGTGCGTGTCCATCTCCGCCCATACCTGCACAGTTGTCGGGATCCCGAGAAGCTGTTTGAAGCTTTTCATAAAACGGCGCTTGAATACAAGGGAAGTTTGGAAATTCTTCATCAATACGTACAAATTGTGCTTGAATTGAATGAAGATGGAGCCCTACCCTGTGACAAACTCCGGGTGTTGCGTTTTATCGAAGAGATCGAGCAAGCTGAATTTCCAGCTGTCCATCATTCCCGCCGCTATAAGGAATTGTATCGACCTGCCTATCGAGTGATCCACCGCGCTTATTACCCTGAGCTTTTCACTGGCGAACAAACGATCTAGGAACCGCTTGAGTGTGTTAGAAACGCGGAGATCTAGAACCCTCAACCGCCTCATTCGTCACTGTTGCGAGGCAATCCCGAAATGATATAATCCTGCGTCATGGAGGCCCTGAGCGAACCAGTTCTACTTTTAAACGCAAATTACGAACCACTGAACGTATGCAGCACAAGAAGGGCAGTGAACCTCTGGCTGTCCGGAAAAGCCGAGATGCTGCTCAACGGCAGAGGCGTGATCAGGACTGTCCGTCGGGAGATCCCCCGTCCATCCGTAATCCGGTTGAGCTACATGATCAA
>JASFLN010000004.1:0-15605 GCA_050118075.1 Anaerolineales bacterium | reverse complement strand
CTGCGCTTCGAGCCTACTGGGGAAGGCGGCTCTGTTACGGTTTACTTTTTTGGGATCGGGGAGGTCAGTCCCTGACCTGGGTGCCAGTGGAGCCTGGGATATCTGTCCCATTGGGCATGATGATAAGCCTCGCGAAGATAGTGATTGGTTTCAGCGGAGGAGAAGGGCGCAATCATGAAATGTTTCAATTGTGGTGAAGTGGTTCCGGAAGGTCAGAATTTTTGCGGGAACTGTGGTGCCCCCCAGGCTGCGGATCCAAGCGCAGCGCCTTTACAAGCCGCGAGCACAAGCGGAGACAAGTCCAGCTCAAGGACCTGGCTATGGGTTTTACTAGGGTGTGGCGGATTGATTGTGGTGAGCTGCTGTCTGGGCTTTGTGCTGCTGTTTGTTGTTGGCGGTTTGGTTTCCGAATCGACATTCGATGCATTGGATCAGATTGCCACATTCGAGCCGGAGCTCTTTGATGAATCGTTCCAGCAAGTGGCAACAGTATTTCCCGAGCAAATCCCGTTGCAGGTGAACACACCAACAACAACCGTAACCTCGCAGACTCTTTGCGGTGAACTCGGCCTGACGACTGAGCCATGGCTGCAGGTGGAGCTCGTTTGCGAACAGGTCCCGGCTCAAACGGAAACGAACATTATGGCTGCACCGGGCTTCACGCGTGTGACTTTAGAAAACTATCCAATTTCCCCCACCTTCCACGAACCACAAATTAGTCTCTTTCCAGTTGCAGAGTACCAGGACCTCAACGAGGAAGCTTCGGATCGGATAGACCAACTGCAGAATTTACTTGAGGAACGTCCTATCGATCCTCTGCGACCCTATCCATTCTTGCCTGTCTGGAATGCGGGGCAGAGTATAGCGGTGCAATTGGAGTACATTGATTTTGATGGCGGTGAAGGGATCCGCTACCTAACCCAGTATGGTCAAGCGGCCTGGCCGATCAACAACCAAGATTTGTTCTACACTTTTCAGGGCTTAACCTCCGATGGACAATACTACCTATCCGCAGTCCTACCGGTGACTCATCCAGAACTTCCGCCAGATGGAGATAGCTATATCGGCGAGGAGTACGAGACGTTTATTGGTACCTATGCGAGTTATCTGGAAGATATCGAGACGCAGTTGGAGACAAGTGCCACCAAAGCTTTCAACCCCAATCTCTCAGCCCTTGATGCTGTCATGCAATCCTTATCTGTTCGGTGAAACCAGCCTGGTTTAGAGCAGCTGCGTTTCGACGGGATATTCAAGTGAGAGGGGAATAGATGAACCCAAGACGGCTCGCCGAGTCGATCATCCCGATTGTGACCTTGCTCTTCTTCCTGCAAGCGCTGCGGGTCATCTTTTCGGTCATGTTCGGATTCATATACGATCAAGTCTTTGAAGGGCCGATGAACAGCTGGATCGTGGTCAGTAACCTGCTTGTGTTTGCAGCCCTGCTGCTTCCAGGATGGGTGAACCGTGCGCCCTCCTGGCGTTGGATCTCGGGTGCAGCTTTCGTGGCCAGCGCGGCGCGCGTGGCGCTGTCCATCGATGATCCCTGGGTCCGCTATTGGGGCGCCCTGTTGATCCTTGTTTCGGTGGGTGTTTTTTCGGTTCCGCTTCTTCGTTTGGACATCCGCCGTTTCTTGAGGTGGCTGATCATCGCGGTTGTAATCGAGCAGCTGCTGCGGATCCTTGGGCATACAATCGACATCAGTCTGGGATGGGAGGCGCTGCCCATTCTGGCGATCTGGATGGCCATTTTGATGACACTGGTCTTCTGGACAAAACCCTGGTCCGAGAGCGGCGATCAGGTTTCGGGTGGTATTTCCTGGGGAACGGGGGCGGCGTTAGGAGCTTTCCTGTTCCTGGAGACCTCACTGCTTAGTTTGCCCAATGGGATCGCTCGCTGGTCTGATGTGTCATATACGCTGGTCGCCCCACTGCTGGTTGTGATCACGATCCTGCCATTGTTCCCGGGCGTGCTGACCATCATAAGAAGCGTTCTGGCGACAAAGTTCATTCGACTTATGGTGGAGATTATCGCCATTGGCGGATTGCTTCTGGGGTACTTTCTTTCCGGTCCGCTGGCGATGGCGTTTTTACTGCTGAGCCAGTGGGTGCTGCTCTGCACGCTGCTTTTTCTTGGGGAACTGGAAGTTGATGAATCGAATAAAGTCGGCGGTCGCTTAGCTTTAGGATTACTGCTTTTCTTGCTGCTTAATTTCTTGAATGCGTTCGCGTTCACCTACGCTTACACACTGCCTGCTTTACGTGGTATGGGCTGGACGGCATTTCTCGGTGCGGGTCTGTTATTTATCTGGGGGTTGCTGTCTGGGTCCAGGTTAGGGGATGAAGAGACCGCAGCGGAAGGGGCTTTCCGGCTATCGGTGCTGACAATGATTGCGTTCGCAATCGTGCTAGTCTCCGTCTGGCCTTCACCACGTGCGGAAATGCCCGAGGGTAGGCGTCGTATTGCCACATACAACATTCACTATGGCTATGACGATCTCTGGCACACCACCCTGCCTGAAATTGCGGCGGTTTTAAGAGCTTCCGAGGTCGATGTGGTTGCACTTCAGGAGGTGGATACCGGGCGGATGACGAGCTACAGCACGGACAATGCGTATTATCTCGCCCGCTCATTAGGGATGAATGTGTACTATATGCCAAACGTTGAGCATTTAACAGGGATTGCAGTGCTGTACAAGGGCGAGGCGCTGAGACAGGGTTCTAAAATGCTGCCTAGCTTGCAAGAACAAACCGGGATTATCGAGGTCGTGCTGCCCTGGGGTGAGCAACGCGTGAGTTCCTATGGTATCTGGATGGGCCTCTCGAATGAGGACACGATGCGGCAGGTGCAAGAGGCGTTGGCGTTCATCGGTCCAAGCACGCCGGCCACGTTTGGTGGAGATTTCAATGCCGAAATCGAAGATCCTGAGATGCGGGCAATTATGGATACGGGTTTTGTGGATCCATTCAGCGCGCTTGGTCAGACTCCGGCACCACCGACCAGCCCGGCGGTCGATCCACAGATGCGCATCGATTTTGTGTGGTTGCGCGATCTTGAACCCCACCAGGCAACGGTCAACGAGGCACTCACCTCGGATCATCGTTTGGTCGTCGTTGAAGTCAATCCGCCGTAAGCGCAGAAGGATTTTGTACAGGGTGTTGTTTACACCGTGAAGCGGTTTAAAGAAGAACGATCCACTGTGCCAGGGGGCCCCTCAAATTTACATGTTGAGATTCACAGAGCCCATCGTCCAGATCGGAGCCCGGTCGTGCTGCTGCACGGATTGGGCTCGAGCAGTCAGGATTGGCCGCTGCAGGTCCCGGTGCTCAGCGAACACCGGCAAGTCTACGCTGTGGATTTGCCGGGGCACGGCTTGTCACCGCCACTTGCAGGATGGCCAAGCATGGCCGATTACGCTGGGGAGCTGGCCTGCTGGATGCGTGCAGCCGGTTTGGGCGCCGCGCATATTGTTGGACTTTCACTTGGTGGTTTGCTCGCGCTTCAGCTAGGGGTCGATGATCCGACGCTTGTAAAGTCGTTGACCATTGTGAATGCGTTTAGCCGGATGAGTATGGATGTGCGGGCAGGCCTTCATTCCGCCGGGAGATTGCTGCTGCTTCTCTTCGGAAGGATGGATTGGTTGGGGGCCTGGGTGGCCAGTGCGCTCTTCCCGGGTGATGGGCAAGAACCGCTGCGCGAATTGGCCGCCGCCCGCATTGCCGCAAACCCGCGCAGATCGTATCTCCAAGCTGTTTTAGCCATTGCACGCTTCAACCTTGAGCAGCGCTTGGGTGAGATCCGCTGCCCGGTGTTGATCGTTGCAGGGGATCGTGATTTGATCGTCCCTCTAGATGCCAAAATGCAGCTCGCAGGGCATATCCCGCATAGCAGCTATGCAATAATCCCTGGCTCGGGTCATGTCACTCCGGTTGACGCGGGGGAGCGCTTTAACGGCGAGCTCGTTAAATTTCTGCTTGAAAATAATTAATCGCTATCCTGGGCGGCAAGTTCCGCATCGATGATCTGGATGAATGTGTCGATAGGCTGTGCGCCCACCAGCGGAATCCCATTGATGAAAAATGTTGGTGTGCCAGTGACGCCCAGACTGGCGGCGTAGCGCGCGTCAGACTCGACTTCCTCAGTGAATGTGCCTTCATCCACACAGGTGAGCAGCTGATCTGGATCCAAGTCGAGCTGCTCAGCGTAGGCGGCAAACGCCTCGTTGTTCAAATCCTCGAATTGGCCTGAGAAGAGCAGGTCATGATAGTCGTAGTAGTCCCCCTGAACGGCTGCGCATTCGGCAGCCAGTGCTGCCTGGAAGCCGCCCACGACCGGGAAGTCACGGTAGATCAAACGGATCTGGCCCTCGTAGCGATCAAAGAGCGGTTGAAGGGTTTCATTATGCCAGCGTTTGCAGAAGGGACAGCGGTAATCGCTGAACTCGATAATTGTGATCGGCGCGCTCTCCGGCCCGAGCACCGCGTCATCATCCTCGCTGACCTCCAGACGGATCTGACCCTGCTGGCTGCGCAAATCGGGTGGCGCGGGTTGGGAGGTGGCGTCCGCGGCGACTGCTGCTTGAACTTCGGTCGCACCGGGTTGCTGTGCGGCGACCGGGAGAGCGCTTTCCTGTCCCCAGATGAGGTAGCCGATCGCCAATCCGGTGACGAGGGCGAGCGGGATGAGCATGGCATACAGCGCGCTGCGACGGATGCGGAAGACACCATCGTCTGATTTCTCTTCGGGTTCTATTTCGGTCGTTTCTTCGAGGATCTCTTTTTCAGTCATGGCGGGATTATAGCATAGTGAATAGGGGTTCTTGGTGTTGACAGCGTGCCGGTCAGGATGTAATATGGTTATAGACTGACCGGTCAGTCAGGACACATTATGGCAGAAAAAGACGAACTCGAGCAGCAGCGCAAGAAGCAGATCCTGGATGCCGCGGAGCGGGTTTTCGCGGAGCATGGCTTCGACAAGGCGCGCATGGATGACATCGTCAAGGAATCAGGACTCTCCAAAGGGGCGCTGTATTGGTATTACAAGAGTAAGGACGCCATCATCCGGGCACTGCTTGACCGGGTCTTTATCAGCGAAATGCAGGATGCCGAGCAGCTGGTCATGATGGAGGCCAGCGCAAGAGATCGCTTGAGGATGTTCGTGCAGTTCGCGATCAGGGAATACAAGCGTTTTGATAAGCTGCTGCCGTTGGCCTACGAGTTTATCGCATTGGCCTATCGCAACAGGGCGGTACGGGAGGCGGTCGTTGGTTATTTCACCCACTATGCAGAGATCGTTGCAGAAGTTGTCCAACAAGGAATTGATACGGGAGAATTTCAGCCATGTGATCCACAAGCCGTCGCCCTCGCTTTGATAGGGATGTACGAGGGCATGGCGCTGGTCTGGTTTCTGGATCCTGAGCAGGTCGATTGGGACCGCATGGGTGAACAACCGCTGGAGCTTTTCCTCGCCGGTATGCGCGTGGAGGGTGTCTGATGGCAACGGCGTTCATGCGCTGGCTGGAAACCCGTCCGGCTGATTACGATCGTGGCATCCGGATCCTGACGCTGGGCAAACTTGAACCGCTTCAGCGGCAGATGGTTGATGAGTATATCCAGGAAGATTGGGACGTGCTCGAGATTGGCTGCGGTACGGGGGCCTTGACGGTCATGCTTGCAGAATCCGGCGCCAATGTGACCGCTATCGATCGGTCAAAGCCGATGCTAGAGCAAGCCCGGATCCGCATACAGGATCATGAATCCTTGTCCGAAATTGAGCTGGTGCACATGGATGCTACCGGTATTGCCGATCGATTTGAGCCGGCCATATTTGATGCCGTTGTGAGCAGCCTTGCCTTTAGTGAGATGAGCGTTCAACAACAGCAGTTTGTCCTAGCCGCTGCTCGACGGTTGCTGCGTCCGACGGGGGTGCTGCTTGTCCTGGATGAATTTAAGCCCAGTGGGCCTGTACCGCAATTGATTTCAACCCTCGCGCGCCTGCCGCTACGATTGGTCACCTGGCTGTTGACCCGCACGAGCAGTTCTGCATTGAATGGATTTAAAGAGCGTTTGACGGGGAATGGCTTCAATCCAGTTCACACGAAAGAAATATTGGGGGGTGCGCTTCAAGTGGTTTGTGCAGAATTGGATACAACGCTCAAGATTCCTGATCTTTCCGTTCCCGGCATGGGGCGTCTGCATGGTCACTGGACGTTGCAGAAGGTCGCGCTGGAAGCGTGGACGCTGTTCTTTCGAATCTTGCCGCCCTATCCGCAAAAAGAATCAGGCTTATATGAGGTTGGTCATCCCGGACCGGACTCTCCGGTGCTCGTCACAGGCAACTACCTGCTCACGGTACAGCGACTCGTCAGGGCGATAGATGGTCATATCGATGCATGGCTTCTGGTCGTTGATTCGGATGGGATTAATGTGTGGTGCGGGGCGGGAGGCGGGTTCCTGACCGCTGAGCGGGTGCTCTCTGCCTGGCGGTTAAGTGCACTTGGCCAGCGTGTCGCGCACCAGAAATTGATCCTGCCCGAGCTGTGCGCCAATGGCGTGGATGGTTGGAAAATTCGCAAGCAGAGCGGCTGGGAGGTCCACTGGGGTCCTGTCAAAGCAAAGGATATTCCAGCCTATCTCCAGTCTGGCATGAAGAAAAATGATGCTATGCGGTTGGTTTCGTTTCCGCTATTAGATCGGCTCGAGATGATGGCAGCCACGCTTGGATTCTACGCGCTGATGATCCTTGTTCCGATTGCGATCTTCTGGCCCAGCCTGTTAGGGCTAACAACCTTTAGCCTTTTAGCGCTTTCCACCTTCTACGCGGTCACACTGTATTGGCTCCCCGGCAGAGATGGCCTCCAAAAGGGCGCACCGCTGGCCGGCATTGCACTGCTGGGCTTGCTGGTTTTCACATCGTTTGGTGACCCCATTCCGGTGCAGCAACTTTTTCGCCGCGCGGTGGGATTGACCGGGCTGTCAGTTTTTATCGGCGCTGAGCTGCAGGGGATGTCACCACAGATGCGCGGCGAGCAAGCTAATTGGGGGTGGGAAGTGTTGATCGCGATTTTCCTGGGACTGGTTTATTGGTTGGTGCCGCAGATCGTCGGGTGGAGGTAAGACCTTGCAAGCACCCAGTTTTCTTGAGCTGATGAAAGAGCACTGGCATCTGGCAGTACATTTGAGGCGTATGCAGATCACGTTTCACGCTGAACGATGCAGTGGGATCTACGAATGCTATGAGGTCTGTCCCGTAAATTGCTGGAAACCGGACCCATCGACCGGGAAGGTTGAGTTTCAGAACGAAGCGCACTGCATCGCCTGTGGAGCCTGCGTGCTTCAGTGTCCAGAAGATGCGATCGAATTGAGGTAAGGCATGGTCGAGCAAATATCGGATGTTAAAGCTCCCTCCGGGTTCAAGCGCTGGCTCTTTCGACTGCCCCTGGCGTTTTACAGCGCTGGACTGGGATGGATGCTGGGGTCGAGGTTTGTGCGCATCGAGCATACGGGCAGGGTGACTGGAAAGAAACGCCAGGTCGTACTTGAAGTTGTGGATTCGGACCGACCGTCAGGCGTCTTTTATGTCGTGGCGGCATGGGGAGATAAAGCCGATTGGTTCCAGAACATAAGGGTCAATCCAAAGATCACATATCAGGTGGGCAGGACACAATACGATGGCTTTGCAGAGCAAGTGCCTCGCGAGCAGGCCGCGCAGATTTTCCTGCGTTACGGCCGCAAGTATCCACGTATGCTGCAGGAATTGATGCGGTTTGTCGGTTACCGGGTGGAGGCCAGCGAGGAAGCGTATCAGGAGCTAGCCGATCATCTTCCTGTTGTAAGGCTCTCGCCGGGGCTTGAGAGGCGGTGACCCGATGTTGGCGCTCGTGCTGAGTGGAGCAGCAAATTTTGGAGCCATGCAGGCGGGTGCGTTGGAGGTGTTGCTCCAGCACGGAGTTGAACCCGAAATGCTGATTGGTTCCTCTGCTGGTGCGTTGAATGCGATTTATCTTGGAGCCGATCCGAGTGTTGAAGGGGTAAAAGGCCTTCAGGATGTGTGGAGGGCTGCCGGTCCCGATCAAGTGGGGGTCGCCCGACCATTCACGATCCTTCGCCGGATGATTATCAATCAGGACAGCTTGATCGACAATGCGGCGTTGGTTAAGTTCTTGAAGAGCCAACTCCCAATACAGCTGGGGACTTTTGGTGCGATGTTTGAGGAGAGTGGAATTCACACCTATGCTGTAGCTGTCAGTATGCGTTCGGCGAGCTTGAAAGTTTTTGGTGACCATCCGGAGGACAAACTCCTGGATGGCGCCATGGCGAGCAGCGCGGTCCCACCCTATTTACCTCCCTGGAAAGTAGGAAGTGAACGTTATTTGGATGGTGGTGTGTATACCAAGCTTCCGTTGATGGCTGCGATCGCGCGCGGGGCGACACGCATCATCGCCTGCGATGTGACCTACGCCATGGGGACCCGATCGACTGCGGAAGGCACGGTGGGCGTAAGCGGCTACGCGCTCTCGTTGATGATTGAAGCGCAGACGGCGCTAGAAATTGATTGGGCACGCCGGACGGGGGTGGATTTACACATCATCCAACTGCTGGCTCCTCCAGAGGTGCCCTTCTGGGATTACACGCAGCCCGATCGCTTGATCGAGCGCGGGCGCAGTATTGCGAATGCTGCTCTTGACAAGAAACCGATACGTCTCATGCCAGCCTGGCAGGTGCGTCTGCGTATGAGGCTGCGGAATTTTCCACTGCACCCAATGCATGAAAAGACGATGCCTGAGGTGCCGCAGGCGCGGCCGCCGTCAACGACACAATCAGATTGAGAAGGATGTCCACCGAAGAGAAAGGAAACTGAAATGGAACTCTTGATTATTCTTCTGGCGATGGCAGTGGTGGGACTGGTTATGGCTTATATAGCCGGCTTTATCTGGAAAGATGAACGGCCGGTAGGAGTACCGGGCGATTACATCGTAGGGGTGGTGACCGCCATTGTGGTCGGCCTGCTGGACTGGTACCTGATACCGGCTATGGGGTTCAGCGAGATCTGGAAATATGTCGGCGTCGCGCTCGAGCCAGCTTTAAGTGTGCTGATTGTGCTCTGGATCATCAAGAAGGCAAAGGAATGATCGTCGCGTGAGTTCGGGTTCGGAGAGCGGAGCGATCATAAGCACGCATGGCTTGACCCGCGCGTTTGACGATCAGGTCGCTGTCGACCGACTCGACTTGACCATACCCGCGGGCGAGCTGTTTGGGCTCATCGGTCCGGATGGAGCCGGTAAAACCACCACGCTGCGCCTGCTAGCAGGTTTGCTAAAGGTCACGGATGGTGAGGCTACTGTGGCCGGCTTTGATCTGATCTCCGATCCGGAAGCGATTAAACCGCATATCGGATATATGGCACAGGAGTTCAGTCTCTACGCAGAGCTCACGGTCATCGAGAACCTGCATTTTTTCTCGGATATCTACGATGTCGATCCAGGTAAGGTTGAAGAGCGATCCGATCGTCTGCTGACTTTTGCTGGACTGCAGGAGTTTAGGGATCGACGTGCTGAACATCTCTCCGGCGGTATGAAAAAGAAACTGGCATTGGCTTGTACGTTGATCCATGAGCCAGACATTCTTTTCCTTGACGAGCCAACCACGGGAGTGGACCCAGTTTCACGACGCGAATTTTGGGAGATCCTGACCGAGCTGAACCTGACCGGTACCACCATCCTGGTTACCACGCCGTACATGGATGAAGCCGATCGATGTGAACGTGTCGGTCTAATTTATGAGGGCAGGTTAGTGATCTGCGATTCGCCGGCGACAATCCGTGCGTCACTGCCGGGCGAAGTTCTAGAACTCCACCCTAGCGATTGGAGAGTTGCCCGCGAGGTTGTTTCTGATCTGCCAGGCGTGCGTCAGGTTCAGACGTACGGAGAGGCACTGCATCTGATCGTGGATTCAGTTGAGCAGCGCACGCAGGAAATCCAATCCGCCCTTAAGAAAAAGGGTCTTGAGATACTACAGCTCAAGCCTGTCGCGCCGCGCATGGAGGAAGCATTTATCTTTTTAATCGACCGTATTGAACGTGGGGAGCAGATTTAAAGTGTCGTGGCGCAGCGTTCGAGCGGTCATGCGCAAGGAGATTCAGCACATTATCCGCGATCGGGCAACCTTGATCCTTGTGTTGATCACCCCCACTGTCTTGCTGTTGATTATGGCCTATGCGCTGACCGTTGATCTCGAACATATTCCGATCGCGGTTCTGGATCATGACCGAAGCAAGCTTTCGCGCCAATTCATTCAGCAAATCACGGCAGGCGATGATCTAGATTTATTCGATCAGGTCGATAGCTTTGATCAGATCGAGGCCCTGCTTGTTGACGGCGAGATCAAAGCCGCTGTGATCATTTCTCCTGACTTCTCTGAGCGCCTGCTCGCACTGGAAGGATTCCCAATGCAGGTGATCATCGATGGGACCGAACCAGAGAGCGGGAATTTTGCTGTTGACCATATCGCCCAACGTGTAGAACGGTTCATCCGCGAGGCAATGTCCAGTCAAATGCGTGGCCTGGGAATATCGGAGAGCGCCCTGCTCCCGATCGACTTACGCGTCCGGGCTTGGTACAACCCGGGCTTGAAGCCGCGCGTCGATCTAATTCCTGGTTTGATCTCGATGGTTTTAGGCTTTCCTGCGCTCTCCGTTGCACTGACCTTGGCCCACGAACGTGAGCATGGCACGCTGGAGCAGCTGATGGTTTCGCCTATCGGGCGTGCGGATTTACTGATCGGGAAGATGGTTCCCTATATCCTTGTCGGCCTGGCAAACGTGATCGTCATGCCTGTCCTGGCGATGATTTGGTTCGACATTCCCTTCCATGGCAGTTTCCCGCTCTTTTTCTTACTATCAGCCTTTTTCCTTTTCGCGATCTTAAGCATGGGTATCATCATCGGTGTGTTCATGCGCACACAAGCAGCAGCCCTGGCGTTGTCATTTTTACTGATCTTTTTCCCGGGATTTTTCCTTACGGGAATTTTCTTCCCGATCGTGGCCATGCCGGAGATCATGCGCATGGAGTCACTCTTCCTGCCGGGGACGCACTACGCGGTGATCACGCGGGGCGTTTTTCTCACCGGTGTGGGCATGGACGTATTGTGGCCTTATGCCGTGATGATGGTCGGTCTGGGGGTGGTCTTTACCGGTGTGGCGGCTTTGTTCTTCCGCAAGAGGTTGGGATGAAACCATGCTAACCCGCGTAAGGCGTGTGCTTTCGCTATCGCTGAAGGAGCTGCTGCATTTGCGGAACGATTGGTGGCTGCCAGCCTTTATGCTTTTGGGCGGCGCAATGGAACTGATCCTCGTAGGGTGGGCGACCTCCCGCCCGATAACCAACCTGCCCTTGATGGTGCTCGATCACGATCGAAGCGCAGAAAGCAGACAGTTCATTCGTGAGTTGGAGAACACCGGGACGTTCATGTTGGAAGGGTTCGTTGAAGATTCCTGGACTATTGAGGAATCCATGGACCAGGGCGATATCAACGCAGCTGTGATCATCCCTCCAGATTTTTCAGAGAGCCTGCTGAATGCCTCCGGTCAACCAACGATCGAAGTGATTCTCAATGGCGCAGAAAGCCTGCCCGCCCGCAATGCACAGCGAGCGATCGAAGGTGTTGTGCAAACTTGGGGAGATCGCCTGATCCTAAGCCGCCTTGGTATGGATCCCGAGACTCTGGAAGGGTTTTTCCCGAGCCTGCGGGTCTGGTTCAACGAGGAGCTCAATGAAGCCCTGTACACGACACCCGCCGAACTGGGTCTGATGCTCGAATTCACGGTGCTCTTATTTGCAGCACTTTCGATTTCACGTGAACGCGAATTAGGAACGCTTGAACAGCTCCTGGTGATGCCATTTTCATCGCTGGAGATCATCCTGGGAAAAGCGATCCCGGTGATGGTGATCGGCCTGTTGGATTTCGCGCTGATGCTCGGAATGGTGCACTTGTTTTTCGATGTGCCCGTGCGGGGATCACTCAGCCTGTTATCTGTGTTGGCCTTCGGATACGTTTTGGTTGAATTGAGCAAAGGGCTCGTCATCTCTGTGATTGCCAGGACACAGCACCAGGCTTTTTTACTTGTCATGCTGGTTGGTATGACGGATTTTATGTTTACCGGCTACGCTGCCCCGGTTGAGTCGATGCCCATGATCCTGCAGAGGATCGCCATTCTGATCCCCGCACATCACTGGCTTACGATCCTGCGGGGCATCTTGTTGAAATCCAGCGGAATTTCAGTTCTGTGGCCCAATGTGCTTGCGTTAACGGTGCTGGGGCTGATCATCGGGGGTGTCTCGATCAGCTACGTACGCAGGGCATTGCAGTGAGGCGGATGGATTGATGGCGCACATGGAGACGACCATCGCGGTCACCAATCTAGTCAAGAAATTCGGCGACTTCACTGCGGTCAACCATGTGAATTTTGAGGTATGCAAAGGTGAAATCTTCGGTTTCCTGGGCCCGAACGGATCAGGGAAGACGACCACGATTCGTATGATGCTTGGATTACTGCGTCCTACCGAGGGGGACGTCCAGGTCTTAGATATCGATGTGCTGCACGATCCTTCCGCCATCCGCACCAAAGTTGGATATATGTCCCAGCGCTTCAGTCTGTATAACGACCTGACCGTTGCACAAAATCTGCGCTTTTATGGTACCGCCTATGGGCTGAACAATACAGAACTGTCCCGGCGGATGGAGACTGCGATTGAATTAGCCGGCCTTTCTGGCCGAGAAACGGAAAAAACCCAGGCGCTTTCGGGGGGTTGGCGACAGCGGCTGGCGCTGAGTGCGGCGATTTTACACGAGCCAGAGGTGCTCTTTTTAGACGAACCCACGGCTGGTGTCGACCCCGTATCAAGACGTGAGTTCTGGGAGCTGCTGTACAAGCTGGTGGAAGAAGGGGTGACGGTTTTTGTAACTACTCATTACATGGATGAGGCTGAACATTGTCACCGTCTTGCTTTTCTACAGCGTGGGGAAATCATTGCTACAGGGTCCCCGGCTGAACTACGCAAATCGATGATGAAAGGTCATATCCTCGAGTTTGAGCCTTCGGACACAACCGCCGCCGTCAAGGTGCTGCGCGATGTCAGGGAATCCGAGCAATTTCCTGTGAGCGGGGTGGAGCTTTACGGTCGTTCGGTTCATGTCGTGGCCGAGACTGCCGAGGGCACAGGTCAAAAGATTCGAGAAATGCTGGATAAGAGTGGTGTTGAATCGGGAGAAATCAGGGAGATCGAACCGTCCCTGGAAGATGTCTTTATTTACTGCATGCGTGAAGATCCGGACAGGGTCCTCTCGGCAAGTTTGGAACAGGAGTGAGCTATGAAGATAGGTCAAAGAGCGCGAGCATCGATGTTGCTGCTGAGCATCATCATGGGTTCCACAGCCTGCTCCGTCCTTGGGGAAAGCGCCACCAATGAATTGAGAGCCTCGGGTGTGATTGAAGTGGTTGAGGTGGCGGTTTCACCCAAATTGGGTGGACAGGTATCCGAAGTATATGTGCAGGAGGGCGACAGAGTCTCGGATGGCCAGCCTTTATTCCGGATCAACGAACAAGAACTGCAGCTGCAGCGCAGTCAGGTTGAGGCGCAGAGGGAAGCGTCCATCGCGGCGGCGGAACTTGCTCTACTGCAAGCTCGACAGGAGCTGAAAGACTTGCAGGAGAACTGGGCGATGCATGCGGCCGAGTATCAGCTTGAGTTGGCTCAAGCGCGCGATGCGTTGGAAAAAGCGGAAAATCGCATGATCTGGCAGCAGAAGAACAACCGGGCCACGGATGACACGATCGACTATTACGAAGCCCAACTTGTGCTTGCCGACCAAAGGGTTGACAGCGCCCGCAGCGTCTACAACACACACAGCGATGAATCGGAGCATGACCCGGACCGCGCCAATGCGCGGGTAGCGCTGGAGCAGGCTAAAGACGCGCGCGATGATATTGTGCGCATTCTGAATTGGTATAAGGGTGAACCCACGGATATCGACCAGGCGCTTCTGGACGCGAATGTCGCAATTGCTAGGGCGAAGGTTGACCAGGCCAAGCAGGAGTATGAAAAGTGGAAAGACGGTCCGGACCCAGACGCTGTGGAATTAGTCCAGGCAAATATCAAGCAAGCGCAAGCATCCCTGAGTCTGGCTGAAGCACAAGCTGAGAGCCAGCTGCGTTCGATCGATATTAAGATTGATGATGCTTCGGTTGAGTCTCCAACGGAGGGTGTGGTCCTGACTTTGAGCATCGATCCGGGTGAGCTTGCGTCCCCGGGGACAGTGGTGGTCAAGCTCGGTAAACTTGACGAGATGACGGTCACAGTCTATGTGCCCGAGAATAAATATGGGCTTGTCAGTGTTGGGGATGAGGCGAAGGTTGTCGTGGATTCTTTTCCGGACGAGGTTTTTACTGCCCGTGTGATGCGTATTGCTGATGAAGCTGAATACACACCCAGGAATGTACAAACGGAAGAAGAACGCCAGACAACCGTCTACGCGGTGGAGCTGCGGGTCAGCAGCGGCGCAGATCGTTTGAAGCCGGGCATGCCCGCCGATGTCATCTTCAACCTTGATCAGAATGGGCAGTAGATGCTTGAGGGTGGGGGTGCAAGCGTTTAGGAATTATCGGATAAGCTCAAGCAGAAGAATAGCCAGATAACCAGCGATATAGATGCCCGTTAAACCATATAACACGGACCGGGGCAGGTCACGCACAGTAAATGAATTTAAGCGTATGAAAAGCAGTTTGATCAGGTCGCCGATCAACATAAGAGCCGCGAAAACGGAAAGCAGCGATCCTGGCCCGGGGTGGGTCATCAGGGTATAGGTCATGCCCCAGTGCCCGAGGTTGTTCAGGATGATAAAACCCATCGCCAGGATTTCACGATTTTGAACGCGATCGATGATCGCGAGGCCAAGACCGAACGAGAGCACGAGCATGATGATCCATTGGGCCAATACAAGTCCGGTGGGAAATTCGAAAGGCCAATGTTGGATCCCCCGGTAGGATGTCAGGATGGCTAACAGGAGAGCGAAGAGTTTGATGACCGTTTCCAGCCAGGCGAGCGGTGGCCAATCCGCAAAGTGCCATGTTTGCGGCTTAATCTTGGAACCATATTCTGACATTGTATGCTCCTTCTGGATGGATTCTATCCTTCGATAACAGAGAAGGAAAGCTCAACTTGTTCTTGAGTGGGCGGACATTCAAGCCTATGATATAGATGTTCCAAATAAGCTGATACAAAGCGGTGATCCGCTTGGTCCGGTCGTTAGGGTGTAAAGGGAGATGATTCGATGAGCGAGCAGAGCCCAAATGAATACGAAGAGAAATGGGAAGAAAAGCAGCAGGAGAAGGTCACCGAAAAAAGCGCGGAGGAGAAAGCATGGGATGAGAAATCCCGTCGTGATCCTTTAAGCGCAATGCTCTGGGCGGGGATTCTAATCTGGGCTGGTGTGGCGTTCCTTATTCAGAACCTGGGCTTGCTGCGGGCCATGGGCTTGCCCGCATCCTTCGATGGTTGGTCACTGGTATTCGCCGGCGCGGGGGTCATCTTATTGGCAGGCGTTCTGATTCG
>JASFLN010000003.1:0-16148 GCA_050118075.1 Anaerolineales bacterium | reverse complement strand
AACGGGCAAGCATGAAAAAGATGCCTTTGGCAGGCGCATCGCGGTAGTCGAGTTCACCGGAGACGAAGGGTAATTCTTCTTCATGGCATATGACAGGGGTCTTCCAGGCCATACGAATTGCTTGTAACCCGCCGGCATGGTCAATATGTCCGTGCGTGAGCACCACCTGGCTGGGTCCATACCCTTGAGTGGCATCGGAGAGCGCAGCCACGACGCGATCGCCGGATTCCGGCGGTCCGCTGTCGATAAGCGTCCAACCATCTGCGCCCCGAACTAACCACAAGTTAACCGGCAGCGTCATCAAACCCGCTACGTCGAGCTCGACTTCCATGCGCAGGATATTCTGCGTTACTGGCTGAAAACTCATCAAGCGCTTCCTTTCGTCCCCATTGAGGCAAGGATTGCAGGTACATCGGCAAGCTGGCGAGCAATGGCGACAGGTTCAACCAGGTAAGGAGGAACTGTCTCGCTCTCCTCAATCACTTCGGTCATCCAGATATGTCGCATACCGACCTTTTCGGCGCCGAGAATATCTGCTTCCAACAGGTCGCCGACCATAACCACAGCCTCCGCAGGGAGATCCCATTTCTGCAGCACGGCGTTAAATATATCCGGGTGTGGTTTGCGTAAACCGAAACCAGCGGAAATCAAGATTGGATCCAGATATTTCCGTATGCCCACTTTATCAATCAGCCTTTGGACATCCGCCTCGTCACTGGCATTGGATATCAGGCCTAATTTCAAATCACGGCTGTGCAGAGTCTCAAGGACCTGGTGGGTTGATGGTAAGGTCTTCCACTGATCCTGACTAATGCTGTACATCGCTTCTAAAGCGCGTTTGATGGCGTCGTCCTCCGGGACTGCTCCTGTCAGACGAGTGAGCGTTTCCGTTAACACGACTTCTGTAGTGTGTTCGACCAGATCACGGTCCCGCTGACGGCGATAGTCTGCGAGCGCGGTCTCGAATTCGTCTTTGAAGCGTTCATGGTCAAAGGATATCCCCTGGTGATCAAGTTCATCAACCAGGACATCAAGGCTATGTGCAAAAACCCGGGGCCAATCACCTGTAAAGCGAATCAGTGTTGACCCGAGGTCAAAAATTACACCCTGGATCATGGAACACCCACGATCTAGTATTCCTCTTCAGGTGTGTAAACGTTGAGGAGGGGTTCATCGGTGAGATAACGTTTCAGATTGGCGGCGAAGAGGTCGATCGCACGCGACATGTAGTGCGGGGACGCACCTGCCAGATGGGGGGAGAGGATGACGTTATTGCGCTCCCATAAAGGGCTGCTCTCGGGCAGCGGTTCTATCGGATAGACATCGAGCGCTGCGCCAGCGAGATGTCCGCTGTTCAAAGCTTCGATCAGCGCGCCGTGATTGACGACCGAACCTCTGGATATATCGATCAAGTACGATTTGGCCTTCATCGCTTTGAAGACGGTGTCATCGAACATACCGGTTGTTTCGGAAGTAAGTGGGACCGTGACGACGACAAAATCACATAACGAGACCATGGATTTAATCGCTTCGGGAGGGTAGATTCGTTTGGGGATGTCCGCTTCAGGATCACCAAGCCCTTCCAGGATATAACCTTGATCGGCGAGCTGTTTCAGGTTGTGCTTGATCGCCAGGACTTCGGCACCGAGTGCGTGGCATTGCCGGGCGACCTCACGGCCGATACTGCCATAACCAATGATCCCTACGGTGCTGCCGCGCATTTCCAAAGGTTCGAAGCGCGTATAGCGACCTTCATCCCAGCGCTCGTTCGGGGTGCTGCGCATGATTTCTGGTATGCGATGGCCCAGCGCAAGCATGCTCATCAACGCAAACTCGGCCATCTGTGGAGCGGATGCGCCGCTCATTGTGGTGACAACCACCTCCGGTGAAGCTACCAGTGGGTGGTCGGCGATCTGATCGATACCCGCGTAATGGCTCTGGATCCAGCGCAGGTTGGGCACCATATCCGGATCGGGCAGAGCAGAAATTGTGTAGAGCACCTCGATGCGGTGCAGCAGATCCTCAGGAAGCTCTTCCGCATCGCGAGTTGGATGAGAGTGGATCTTGATATCCTCAGAAAGCTCACGCACGCGCTTCATGAGTTCTGCCGGGAATGAAACAGTAAATAGGATGTGTAGCGGTTTCTCGTCAGTCATGGATCTGATTGTACATCAGAGCATATTCAACGCCACCTTAGAGGCTATGATTGACTTTATGTAGCTGAAGGCAGGAGGATCTTTGGATCTTTTACGAGATTAAGATTGTGTAGCCGTCCATAATTATCAGGAGGTTGGAATGAAAATTGGTGTCGTTTTTCCCCAAACTGAAGTGGACCACGATCCTCAATGGATCAGAACGTTTACGCAAAGACTGGAAGCACTTGGTTATGATCATGTACTGGCTTATGAACATGTTCTGGGAGTGGAGGCGAGCCATCCGCAAGCGGTTAAAGGTCCGTATGGGATCGAGGATTCCTTTCTATCACCACTGGTGCTTTTCTCTGCGATGGCGGCATTAAGCGAAAAACTGGAATTCGCGACTGCGATTATGGTGCTGCCACAACGAGATGCGGTGCTGGTGGCCAAGCAAGCAGCCACGCTGGATGTGCTCAGCGGTGGGAGGCTGCGTTTGGGCGTCGGGGTGGGTTGGAACGCGGCGGAGTTCGCTGCGTTGGGTGCCGATTTTTCAAATCGAGGTCGTTGCATTGAAGAACAGGTACGCGTCCTCAAAGAACTTTGGACGCAGCCGGTTGTGAATTTTTCTGGTGAATGGTACCAATTGGAACATGTCGGGATCCGTCCACTTCCAATACAAAAGCCCATTCCTGTCTGGTTTGGCGGATATGCAGATGTTGTCTTACGACGTATCGCAAAAATGGGGGCTGGGTGGTTTCCTGGATTTTCGGAAGTGGAAGAAGCCAAACCTCAGCTTGATCATTTGGCCAGGTATGTGGAAGCGGAAGGGCGCAGCTGGAGTGATATCGGCATCGAGGTGCGGATACGCTATGGGGATGGGGACCTCGATGATCTGGGGGACCGGGTCGAGGCATGGTCCCGGCTTGGAATCAGTCATCTGTCGATAAATACGATGAGAAGTGGTCTTAAACATAAGGAAGACCATTTGGAAGCGATCGAGCGCTTTGCCGAGCTCATACCGGATGGCGCGTGATCTAAATGTTGAGCTAGCCGGATAGCATCCGCACACTAAGGAAAGTGATTAAGCTGGTAAATGCAATCAGGAGCGCAACATAGGCAATTAACTTGCGCAGGATGACGCCCTCTTGGCCTGCCGCTCCAGTCGTGCTGGCGCCGACGATGATCTTTGTGGGCGCGACAACCGATCCAATCGCGCCACCGGTGGTTTGCGAAGCGAGGATGATGGCTGCCTGAAGCCCAAGCAGTTCTGCAGTCCGCAGCTGGAGCGCTGCGAAGACCACATTCGAGTTCGTGTTTGAGCCGGTGATGAATGCCCCGAGACCGCCGATCCAGGGTGCCACCAGTGGAAACAAGGAGCCGGTACCGTTGGATAAGCCGTTGGCAAGCACCTCGGTCATCCCGGCGTGTGCCATGATCACCGCCATAGAGACCATCGCCGTCACCCCCAGGCTGGAGGAAATCATGCGATTGACGGTATCGGTCAGGATGCGTCGACCGGATCCTGACATCACACGCCCTGTCCACCGATAAACCCAATAGGCAATGAGTGAGCTTAGAGCCAGTATCGTGCCGGCGTGGCGCAGAATGGGGATCTGCCTACCGTACCCGGCAGGGGTGACATAGCCCTGCGCGGTCTGGACCTCCGGAAAATGGATACGGATGGTTAGCGCGTTGAGTGCTTCATGTAATGGGGTGATAAGTTGAACAGACAGGGTTATGACCACGAGGGCGATGTAGCCGGTAAAAGCGATCAGCACCTGACTTCTGCTGGTCGAATCTGGTTCGTTGGATGGCGTTTCGGAGCGCATAAGCCGGGCGGCGAAATAGCCGCCGATCAACCCCGCCACACTTCCGCCCAACGCAGCGATATTCCACAGCCCACGCGTAGCGATCAGGTACTGGGTTGTGCCCATCAACAAACCGAGCACTACGATCGGCAATGCTAATCTGCGTGCGGCGCTGAAGCCTTGAGCAGCGTGTGCAGCCATCAAACCGCACCCAATCGATGCAAGCGCCAGAAATCCTGCAGCGTAGGGGGCCAACAGTTCACCCGGGAGCAGAGTGGCGGCCATCAATGCCTGGAAAGAGGAAGCCAGTGATCCGAATGTGACCGACCACGCGTGGCCTATCGAAGGGATCACCACTGCGCTGATGGGTGAGAATCCAAGCCCGACGAGCAGCGGTGCGGTGACCGCCGTCGGGACGCCGAAGCCTCCGACGCCCTGCAGGAAAGAGGCGAAAATCCAGCCAATAAGCAGCGCCTGAAGGGCAGAATCGGGGGTGAGCCTGGGAAGGGTTGAGCTGAAGATGCCGATCGCACCTGCCTCATCGGTGACACGGTAGAGAAGAAATGCGTTCCAGACTATGAGCAATACGTCGAAGGTAAGCAGCAGTGATTTCGCCTGAGCGATCGCAAGAAGACGAATACCGGCGCCGAAGACTAATACCGCGATTGCGATCGCTGTGAGCCAGCCGGCCAATCCAGCGCGTGCCGCATTCCACCGCAAAGCGAGCATCAAGAACAAAATCACAAGGATGGGCAGCGCGGCGAGCAGCAGGTTGAAGGTCATGATGGACTCGTGTTCGGGTATCGGGCGCCGATGATTATAGCACCGTGTTTTTGGACAAAAATGGCATGATTTAACACTTTGGTCCTATCGCGCGTAGGGATTCCGTAGGTTTGACGTTGAGGTTCCGTCCTGCGTCGCATAATCAGAAAAAGCTAAACTTAGTAAAGAAGGGCGGAATCTCTTCTTCTCCTCCTTAAGAGAGAGCCGGGGTCGGCGTCCCCGGCTCTCAGTTTAATTTAAACTCATCATCTCAAGTCAACGAAGATGGATTTCGGTAACTGGGACCAGGATCAGGTGCAGCTCCACCTGGCGGTTGAGCGCCTCACGCAGTTCTGATTGCAGCACTTCCGCCAGTTCCTCAGTGGCCGGTTGCCGGGTGTTCAACGTCGCCCATATCTCAACCCGATCTCCTGATAGATCAAAGTCGAGTGAGACGATGTCGACGCTGGGGCTATTCGCGAACTGCGTCGAGAAGACCTGATCGATCCGCTGACTGACGCTTGATTCCTGAACCGCATCGATGAAGACGACGGCCAGTGGGATCGTGATGGCCACAAGCAGGACAATGGAGGTCACCAGACCTAATCGCAGTCGGGCTTCGCGTTCTTCTCCAGCCGCTGGTCGGAAGCCGAGCAGGATCAAGGTGATCGATCCCGCCAGAGTGATGGCGATCAAGTTGGTGGTGAAAAGCAGGGTGCTGCCGAGGGTAATATTTGAATCTCCCAGCGCCAGGCCGACGCCCATCACGCCCAGCGGTGGCACCAGTGCCGCGGCGATGGCCACGCCGGGTAACGCCGCGGCGACATCCTCGCGCGCGAGGGCATAAGCACCGGCTGCTCCAGAGGCGAGCGCGACAGCCAGGTCGAACAGATTCGGGCTGGTGCGCACAGCAATCTCATTCGTCACGACGCGTAGTGGCGAGAGCGCGCTCAGCGCGACCGCCAGACCGACAGCGAGCACAATCCCCTTAAGCGCCGCCTCGATCGCCAGACGGATGAGACGGATGTCGCCCTGCACGATGGCAAGACTTAATGCCAGGATGGGTGTAAAGAGCGGCGCGACAAGCATCGCGCCGATGATGACGGCTGTGCTCCCTTGGAGCAAGCCGTAGGTAGCGATTATGGCTGAAAGCCCCATCATTACGAAAAAGTCAGTGTCTGGTCGTGCGCCGCGACGTACGCGCTTGTAAACCTCGACTTGTTGTTCACGATTCAGAGTTGGAAAAGCGCTAAAAAGGCTATCCCACAACCTCTGCAGCCAGCGGCGCGGCAGGCCACGATGCCGCTTTACGATTACCACCGGCGTGGAGGATTTCCTGGCGATCTCTTCAGGCAATGTGCCGAACAAGAATTGATCGATCAAGCTTTCTTCCGATGCGCCGAGCAATACCAGGTCGCTTTTACCCCCCGCCTTGACGATGCCGTCAGCAACTGTATCTGACTGCACCACTTCACTCTCGATGGCGATCTTATCTTCCCCGAACAACGAGCGACCGTTCACGGTGGGGAGCGTGGCAAGTTGTTCGCGCATACGGTCAAGGGTCTGTTGGATCCAGGTGCTGCCCTGTTCTAAATCTGCTTGGGTGGCATCGGGAAGTGCGACATACACTGTACGGGTGGTCGCTCCGAACTCTCGCGCCAACAGGAGAGCGAGGCGCGTGGCTAGAGGTGCATGGGGGCCACCAGCGGTGGGCACAAGGATGCGATCGACAGGGTAAGCGTGCTCTTCCGGTTGTTGCTGTTGTTCCTCTTCATCTTCGATCCGTTCGGCAATGTGCTCGCTTTTGAAAGCAACCACAGCCACATCGCAAGGGGCTTGTCTGACGACCGGGTCAAGCACGCGCGAGACGCGTGGACCTTCCTGTTCTGTTCCAATTGGCCAGGAAAGCAAGATCAGGTCGCATTGCTCTTCGACCGCGGTATCCTGGATCCCGCGCGCCACGCTGCTTGCTAAGCGCGTGATCGGGTACGTCGGCACTTCGTGCCGGGAGGCTTCACGCGTGGACCACTGGAAGAGCGTGTTGCGTTCCTGGGCTAACCGCCGGCCCTCCTGGATCGCAAGCGGATCGGAGATGGTGATCACCTGCAGTGGCAGCACCTCGCCGTTTGTCTGATGTGCTAGTGCGGAAGCCAGATTGAGCGTCAACTGGCGCTCAACCCCGGCGCTCAAGGGCACCAGGATTCGGTAGGCGCCATCCGGTTTTTCGGGGATAGGTTCACGACCAAACACCAGCACGCCATGCTGTGCTTCCAAAAGGTGTGAGCGTGCATACGCAAAAAAGAACACAGCCCCGACCGCGAGCCAGCCGATCAGGCCTAGGACGCTCTTGGTAGGTACGGCCAGCAGCACAGCGGCACAGAGCATGAGTGCCAGCACGGGTATGACCGGATGAAATGGCAGCTCGATGATGCGACGCCGCTCGGGTTCAACCTGCCGGCTGCGGATTGCGGCAATGTTTACCAGTGCAATAGGCACCAGGAAGAGTGCCGCGCTGATATTGATAATCAATGTTTCAGGTGCCCAGAGGATCAGTGGCACCGCGATGAGCAGCAGGATAACGAACAACAGCGGTGGGAGCTGGAACGGTTCTCGCATTCGTGTAAGGATCTGTGGGAGCGAGCCCTCGCGAGACAGTGTATACAGCTGCCGGGCGCCGGCCATGATGCACCCGTTGAGGGCGATCAAGAGAATCAAGAGTTCGATGAATAAAATTAACAGTTGTGGAAAGGGTTTGATCGACTCAACGGCTTTGAGTGTGATCAAAATACCACTAGAAAGCTCAAATCCGGGCAATCTAGGTGACAGCAGTTCAAGGATCAAGATCAGCACGCCGCCCAGAAGAATGGTCAAGAGCATTGCTGCAGGGATCCTGCGGGTCGGGTTGAGTACCCGTCGACGGGCTGAAAGAATCGCTTCTACAGCTGCGTATAGCGTCAGCGGCCAGAGCGCAGCGCGCATCAAATCGCCGGACGGCTGCAGCAGCGAACTGGGAGATTGGTCATTGGAAGTGAAAACCGCAATCACCAACAGAATGACGACAATGAATGTCGCCAGCAGGACGAAGGAAGATAGCGTCTCCCTGCGGGGCAGCAGGTGGAACAGATTTACGAGCACAACCAGGACGAGGACGCCAATTGAGGATGCGCTTGCCGGGAGGACGATAAAGGGCGCGCTGATTTCCGTCAGTGCCCCACCGATGACCTTCGAGAGGATCACGGTGATCAAGAGGTAACCCGCAATCACGCTCCATCCGGTCAGGAATCCACTCAAGCCGCCCAGCGATTCGTGGACCAGTGCATGTGTGCCGCCGCGCTCACCACTGCCTCCTAGCAGCTCGGTGATATTCAACATGGTCAACAGTAGGATCAAGATGGCAGTCAATGTGGGCAGTGCGGAGCGGACACCCGTTTGAGCAAGTACGTGTCCGGGCAATATCAGGCTCAAACCAAGCGCGACAGCGATCCCGACTGAGGCGACCTGCCCCAGAGTTTGTAATTGACGGCTGAGCCGCAATTCGCCAAGGAAAAGTTCGCTGTCCTCTGTCATACCATCCTTCGATCAGAAAAGTTTGTATCAGTGTACATAGTAATCAGGGTGGTGCCAATTCCAACCCGGGACCATACTCCCCCCATGTAGATTTGCGCAATGCTCCTTTCGCGCTTACAACAAATTTAGAATGGAGCGCGACTGATCGGGCAAGTGGAGAAAAGCATGATCCGTCACTTACATCTTGATCAGAACAACTTCTTGCACACCGGGAGCGTGGAAGGCCTTCAGGATGTGGTCAAAAGCAATCAGGGTATTACCTGGTTGGACCTGCGAGAGGAAGCTGTCGACCAGTGTGAAAGGCTGCTCCGGGATGTGTTCCAGTTCCACCCGTTGGCAATTGATGATGCCCTGGTTGAGGAACATGTGCCGAAGCTGGACGACTGGGGAGAATACACGTATGTTGTGCTGCAGGCTGTCAAGCTGACAGGACAACCGGAAAAGATCATCAAGACGAAAGAACTCGACCTTTTTGTGGGTCAGAATTATCTTGTAAGTTATCAGGCTGAAGCCATTCCAGCCATTGACCATTTATGGGAAATCGCGCAGCGAGATGAACGCTTACTTAAAAAGGGCATTGCCTATCTTGTCTACCAAATTGCAGATGAACTCGTAGGTGACGTATTTCCCATTACCGATGAATTAGGGGCGCGTCTCGATGTTCTTGAAGATGAAATCCTGCTTGAACCGCGCTCGGATGCAATCGAGTCGATCCTGCAGTTGAAAAGGGCTGCATTTGAATTGCGCCGGGTGATTCTGCCGCAACGAGAGGTGTTGAATAAACTCTCACGTGGTGACAGCAGCAGCATTCCATTCGAGCAGCGTATGTATTTCCGAGATGTGTACGATCACCTTGTTCACCTGCAGGATATTGTAGACGGGCTGCGGGATATGACCGGGAGCGTGCTCGAAATCCACCTCAGCGTCGTGAATAACCGCATGAATGAAGTCATGAAAGTTCTTACGGTGATCACAACCCTGTTCATGCCGATTACGTTTATTACCGGCTTTTTCGGGATGAACTTCTTTGTGCCAGATGTCTCTTTTTCGGCCTGGAGCGGACAAGGTGTATTTTGGGTGACCATGTTGTTGTTGGTATGTTCCCCGCTGGTCATGTGGGCCTGGATGCGCAGCCGTAAGTGGATGTAGCCTTGAAAGCTTGTCCTGTATAATCCCTCGCCATGAGCGATATTCCCTCTTCGTCCAGCCGACAAATCGCCCGTTCAAGCGGCGTGGTGATGGTTGGTTTTGTGCTTTCGGCGGTGACCGGGTTGGCCAGCCAGATTCTGATTTCACGTGCATTTGGGACCAGTCCAGAGCTCGATGCGTATATCGCCGGCAATCGCCTGCCCGAGATCCTTTTTGCGCTCATCGGCGGTGGCGCATTGGCTTCTGCCTATCTGCCCACGCTGAGTACGTTCATCACCCGTGAGGACGACCAGGGTGCGTGGCGGCTGACCTCAGCAATCGTCAATTTGTTAATCGTCATTCTGGGTTTTTTGAGCGCGCTGGCATGGTTGTGGGCACCATGGATCGTTCGCCATGTTTTGGCTCCGGGTTTTGATTCGCCGCAACAGATCGCTCTGACGGTCAGATTGCTGCGCATTATGCTGCTGTCGCCGGTCGTGTTTGGTGTGAGTGGTTTGCTGATGGCGACGCTGAACGCTCATCAACACTTTCTTTTCCCGGCTCTCGCTCCGG
The DNA here is from genome assembly GCA_050118075.1 of Anaerolineales bacterium. GTDB lineage: Bacteria > Chloroflexota > Anaerolineae > Anaerolineales > E44-bin32 > E44-bin32. The sequence goes on along the minus strand of JASFLN010000003.1, from coordinate 6,175 downwards.
CCTCGTACCGTATGGGTCAAATCCTTGCGCTGCTCGTGCTTGTGCCCAGGTTCGGAGTTGTCGGTCTAGCCTGGGGATCTGTATTGGGTGCGGTGATGCACCTCGGTGTACAAATCCCCGTGTTCGCCCGGCTTCGACCAACCCTTCGCCTGGAACTGGGGCTGTCGATACCGGAGGTGCGTCAGGTGGGGCGCTTGATGGCGCCGCGCTTGCTTGGTGTAGCCGTCGTTCAGTTGAACTTTCTCGTCAACACAATCATCGCCTCGGGTCAGCCGGAAGGCAGCCTGGCGGCTTTGACCTTTGCCTTTCAATTGATGATCATGCCCCAGGCGGTGATCGCCCAGGCCATTGCGATCGCCGCGCTGCCTACGTTCTCTGCCCAAGTCGCACGGGGTGAATTTGATGCGCTGCGCAGGACGCTTGCTACAACTGTGCGCGGGGTGGTCTTTCTCTCGCTGCCGGCCAGCATTGGTTTGGTGCTCTTGAGGGAACCGATCGTGGCGTTGTTGTTTGAGCGTGGATTTTTCACGGCTGAATCGACCTCGCTTGTCGCGTGGGCGTTGCTTTGGTACGCGGCGGGCTTGCTGGGTCATGCTTTGCTGGAGGTGATCGTGCGGGGGTTTTATGCCAATCAGGACACGCGTACACCCGTCTTGGTCGGCGCCGGGGCGATGGGACTGAACATCGCGTTGAGTCTGCTGCTCTCTGCCCTTTTCACACGCGTAGGTTGGCCGCCACATGGAGGGCTGGCTTTAGCTAACTCACTGGCCACCGCGCTGGAAGCATCTGTTCTGCTCTGGCTGCTGGATAAGCAGTTGAACGGTCTGGACTTCAGACGCATCCGAAGCGGCTTAATCCGAATCGCAACAGCCTCGGGAGCCCTGGCAGCCGTGCTGTTCGCTTGGCTGCAGCTGACCCAGGGCGAATCGGAATGGCTGCGTGGTGGGGTTGGGGTTCTAGTTGGTTTGGGAGTGTATTGGGCTGTGGCCTATGCGCTGAAAGTAGCTGAAGCGCGTGAGTTCTCCCGCATCTTTCTGCGTCGATAAACTTGATTAAGCCTTATATCCAAAGGGGGACAAGGAGCTGGGCAATCACTACGCCCAAGATGGATCCCACAAGTGCTTCCATGGGGGAATGGCCAAGCACCTCGCGCAGTTTTTCCTGGCTGCGGAGCGGATGACCTTCAAGGATGTCCTGCACGATGGCGTTAATGATCGCTGCCTGTTTTCCGGATTCCCTGCGGATTCCGGTCGCATCGTAGATCACGATCATCGCCACTGCGACAGCAAGCGCGAAGGTGGGTGTATCGAAACCGGATGCCAAACCGATGCCATGCGCAACTGCGGTGACGAGTGCTGAATGGGAGGAGGGCATGCCTCCGGCGCGCAGCAAAAGCGACCAATCCCAAACGCGAGTTTGAGCGTAATGGACCGGCATCTTAAGTACTTGAGCTAAAGCCCATGCTGAGAGCGCAGCGATGAGGGGTGGGTTTCGAAAAAGTCCAAGCAGTTGCACTGGCTATACCTCCAGGTCAATTTCGTCGAAGCCGCCCTCTCCATCCGGAACGAGTTCTTTGAGCTTCAGTTCCGCTTCTTCGAGCAGGTTGCTGCAGTGTTCGCTTAGTGCCTGGCCGCGCTCAAACAGCGCCAGCGACTTTTCAAGTGGAAGCTCACCCGATTCGAGGGCTTCGACGACGGTCTGCAGCTCCTCAAATGCTTCTTCGTAGGATAACTCCGCGACCGGATTCTCTTTGACCATCTTGTGCTCCTGACCTCAGTTCCCGAAATTATACGCCCGGGATCAATTTTCCTGTACCTCGGCATCGAATTCCCCCTCGTGAACCTGAATATGAATCTGTTCACCCACATTGACCTGTCCGCTTGATCGAACCACAGATCCATCCTTGGTCTTGGTAACGATGGCGTATCCGCGAGCCAGGACCTCTCCGGGATGCACCGCGCGGAGCGTGTGATCGAGGCCCTCAATGCGCTGTTTTTGAATGTTCAAATCGTGCTGCAAAGAGACCAGCAAGCGATGCCAGAGGTCGTCAAGCCTCTGGCGAGAATTTTCGATGCGCGTGCGTGGCGAAGCCAGTTTCAGGCGTGACTGCAGCTTCTCAAGCGCCTGTCGTTTATTGGTCGTATGCCCACCAAATGCGCTGGCCAGGTCGAGTTGTTCCGCGAGCAGGTCCTCGCTGAGAGCGGTTCGATCGGGGGTCGCGACTTCTGCTGCAGCTGATGGCGTAGGCGCGCGCAGGTCGGAGGCAAAATCGGCGAGGATCACATCGGTCTCATGGCCGATACCCGTCACCAGAGGGATTTTCGAATCCGCTACTGCACGCACAAGATGTTCGTCGTTGAACGCCCAAAGATCCTCCAGTGAACCTCCGCCGCGCACCAGCAGGATCAGATCACTTCCGCCATGCTGGTTCAAGTGGGAAAGCGCCGCTACGATCTCTGCAGGGGCTCGCTCGCCCTGAACTGTGGCTGGCGCAAGCAGCAGTGTCACCAACGGGTAGCGGCGTTCGAGCACATGAATCACATCGCGCAATGCCGCACCGGTAGAGGAAGTCACAATGCCGAGCGTGTGAGGCCATGGGGGCAGTGGGCGTTTGCGTTCAGCGTCGAATAGACCTTCCTGATCCAATTTCTCTTTCAGTCGGATGAATTCTCGATAGCGCTCACCCTGCCCAGCCGGTCGGAGCGTCTCGGCATAAAGCTGATATTGTCCTCCAGCTTCATATACCCCGATGCGTCCGAAGACTTCCAGCTGCTCTCCGTTCTCGGGCTGGTGGTCTTGAAACTCGACCTGGGAGCGCCACATGACACAATGCAGAGAAGCCTGCTCATCTTTAAGCGTGAAATAAAGATGCCCTGAGGCGGGGCGTGAAAGGTTGGAGACCTCACCGGTGACCCAGATCTCCTGCAGGCGGTAATCACTTTCGATCAACTGCCGGACATAGAGTGTGAGGTCGCTTACAGACCAAACGCGTGCGCTGCCGAAAAGCGAGAAGGTATCCACGGCGCGAAGCATAGACGAGGCCTGCAGGGCTGTCAAATGGATGAGTATAATCGGGGAGAAATCGTTGATGCATAGGATGGTGGTGATGAATCCAGCGCCAGAGGAGCGCGTGAACGCGGTGCTCATCAAGCGAGGTAGGACGATAGCAACTGCCGAGTCGTGCACGGGAGGCTTGCTCGGGGATCGTATTACCGGTGTTCCAGGCTCATCGGCTTATTTTCTTGGCGGGGTGATCGCGTATGCCAATGATGTTAAAGAGCACATCCTGAACGTCCCCAAAGAGACGATGGTGGAGCATGGCGCGGTGAGCGAAGAGACCGCATTGGAGATGGCCCGCGGGGCTAGAAATGTGCTGAATGCGGATTATGGGCTTTCAGTTACAGGCATCGCCGGACCGGGCGGTGGCTCGGATGAGAAACCGGTTGGATTGACGTGGGTGGCGGTCTCTGGCCCGGAGGGAGATTTTGCCGTCAAACACATATACCCTGGTGATCGAGATGAAAACAAGCACGCGGCCGTCGATTCGGTGCTTGAACTCCTGCTGGAGGTTGCTGAGGGCGATAAGGGTAAGCCAATACAGGTTGACACCCGGCGCGATGAGCAAGATCGATTGGTGCCGACCGTGCTTGTGTTGGGCGGCAACCGGCACTCCATCATCGATTGGGGGCGGCGCTGGAAAGAAGGTAGTTCGGAGCACATGCTCGTCCGGACAAGTGATGGCAGGACCCATGAAATCGCATTCGACGAGCAAGAGGCTGTCTGGCGATTGATTCGCACGCTGCGCACGCCAAAAGATCCTTCAGAAGTTGTCTAGAAGGTTGGCAGTTTATATTCAAAAACCTGGCCTCAAGGCCAGGTTTTTCACATTACTCATTCGAAGGGTTACTCGCCCAGGTAATCGCGTAATTGACGCGCCCGACGTGGATGTCTCAGGCGACGCAGCGCTTTACCCTCAATCTGGCGGATGCGCTCACGAGTGAGCCCGAATTTCTGCCCCACCTCTTCGAGCGTATACGGGCGACCATTGTGCAAGCCAAACCGCAGCCGCAGTATACGCGCCTCGCGCGGGCTCAATGTGGTGAGCACTTCTTCTATCTTGTCACGCAGCAGATTCTGATAGGCGGTTTGGGTCGGGGTCGGGGTTGTATCATCCTCGACGAAAGAACCCAATTCGGTATCTTCATCCTCGCCCACCGGGGTTTCCAATGATAGCGGTCTCCAGGACACACGCATCATCCATTGAACCTTGCGCGGGTCCAGATCCATGGTTTCGGCGATCTCCTCCGGGGTGGGTTTGCGTCCGATATCCTGTTCAAGCTGGCGGGCGATTTTGTACAAACGGCGGATACGGTCTGACATGTGCACCGGGACGCGGATCGTGCGGCCTTGATCGGCGATGGCGCGCGTGATCGTCTGCCGGATCCACCAGGTTGCGTAGGTGCTGAAACGAAAGCCGCGGTGGTAATCAAATTTTTCAACCGCCTTCATCAGGCCCAGATTACCTTCCTGGATCAGATCGAGGAAGGGTACCCCCCGCCCCATATATTTTTTGGCGATGCTGACGACCAGGCGCGTGTTGGCTTTGATCAGATGGTCGCGAGCGGCGCGGGCATCCTGAATATAACCATTAAGCTCGGCGCGTTTCTTTGGGGACAGTCGTCCATTGGCCTTTGCCAGGTCGGCTTCTGCCTCGTTACCACGCTCGATGCGTTTGGCAAGATCAACTTCTTGTTCGGTGGTCAGCAGCGGGACACGGGCCATCTCTTTAAGGTACAGCCCGACGGTGTCATCACTGGAGATAGCGCTAAGATCGAAGGGTTGGGATTCGTCTGAGTCCGAATCATCGCGCAGATGATCGGGGACCTGGGATTCTTCTTCGAAGACCTCGATGCCGGCGCTGCGGAAGAAAGTTTGCAGCCTTTCGAGACGCTCCTCGGAGTCTTCGGCTTCTGGGAAAACAATGATGATATCGTCGTTGGTGATGTAGCCCTGGAAATCACCCTTTTCCATCAGGGTTGCAAAAGCTTCCCTTTTTTCCCAACGTTCCTTCGAAACGCTCATAGACACACTCCTGTAACGGTAACGTGCACGCTTTCCGTTCTGTGCAGGGATGTAGATGTTATGGGATGGTCACCTTGTTGTTCAGTCCAACAGCGATTTCAAAACAGCCATGCGAGGGTCGATATTTTCTTCGGGGTGTTCGCATTGCTGTTCATTACGGTTTTCACCGCACACAGGGCAAAGGCCCTTGCAGTCCGCTCGACAAACGGGTTGAATGGGAATGTCCAGGATAAAAAGCTCCCGCGTGATGGGATTGAGATCCAGAATGGCTTGTTCGTTGATCGTCAATTCCGGTTCGACATCTTTCTGCGGGGGGTAGACGAAGAGCTCGTCAATTTCTGCAATCAGGGTTTGGTCAAACTCGTCCAGGCAGCGCACACATTCTATAGGGGCGTTTGCGGTTAATGTGCCATGTAGGTAGACACCCTGCCCGGTGCGTGTAGCATGCAGGGTGCCCGTGAGGTTTGCTACTTCGAGATCACCGTCTACAGTGGTATGGGGGACTTCAAATTCAAAGTTGCGGCTGTATCCGACATTCTTGTTAAGCAAGAAGCCGACGTTAAGCCGCAACGGGTTACGTTCGTTCAGGTTCGCACCGCCTGGCAGTTCAATTTTATCAACAACGAACGCATTATAGCATAGGAGAAATGTGAAATCAAGAATTAATGCTTGTACGTAACATAACTGAGGCTTATCTATACGAAAGACCCAAAGATATTGGACTTGGTGTATGATCAAGGCCTATCTGTGCCGGAAGAGTACTATTCGGATAGCCAAAGATGACGAAAACAGAGCAAAAGCTTCTTCTGGGCAGCGGTAATCCCGGAAAACGACGTGAGATGCGGGCGTTGCTCGCGCATCTCCCCTTGCAACTATGTGCTCAAGAAAAGTTTGGGGATGCGATAAGGATCCCTGAAACAGGAAGCACATATGCGGAGAACGCACAGCTCAAGGCCGTGAGTCTTGCCAGACATTTTGGAATCTGGACGATCGCTGATGACACCGGATTGGAGGTCGACGCGCTCGATGGTGCCCCGGGGCTGCGCTCAGCGCGGCTGCTTGCCTCAGGAGCCAGTGATGCCCAGCGAAGGGC
>JASFLN010000002.1:0-16919 GCA_050118075.1 Anaerolineales bacterium | reverse complement strand
AGCCACAGCTGGAAGTCGTTCCAGATGAAGATAGCCCCGAGCAGGACGCTCACGATCCCTGTGCTCAGTGCGCCAGCCCGGGTCTGATACCAGTGCGCCAGTCCGAACACGATCGAGGTCAGCAAGATGTTCAACGCGTTCGCTAGGGGACTCGTTCCAAATAAATCCGCAAGCTCGCGCATCATGAAGCCCCGGAACATGATCTCTTCAAGCGTAGCTGCCATGAGCCATGCTCCAGTGATCCAGGTCAGGGTGTTCCGGAGGTTGCCCCGGATGGTGCCTAATGCGCTGAGGTCATGCGTGACACCGGTGAGGCGTTCAGAGAGTGGCTCGATAAAGATCGTCGAACCCAGCGCAATGAGTAGGCCTAAGAGAAGACTTGAGATGATGGCAAAGCGCCATGATTCGGGCCGGATCAAACCGAGCCCTTCCCAACCTTCGCCTCGCTGCAAGACAACAACCGCGATGATCAGGATAGCCGGGAGAACCCCAATTCCCGGCATCTTGCGCAGGCTGGGGACGACCAGCAGGATGGTGATAAAGCTTAGTAACCCAATTGAAAATAGATCACTTGCCAGCATTTCCTCTTCATATCCGATGCGTGCGGTTGAATGGAAAAGATCAAATTCAGTCTCTATTCAATCGGATAACCTGCCTCTTGCCAACCGTTGAAGCCGCCCTCTAGTGCTGCCACGCGTTCAAAGCCGGCCTGTGTGAGGATCAACGCCGCACGGGCGCTGGTTTCTTCATTGGGTCAAGCACAGATCGTAATGATCCAATCCTCGGGGTTCAGCTCAGCGAGGCGAGTTTCGATTTCATTTAAGGGTATCGAAATCGACCCGGGTATATGGGCATTCTCGTAGGATGCTGCGCTGCGAACATCGACCAGTACAGCCAAGCCAGCTTGATAAGCGTCAAATGTCTCTTGAAGCGAGACACGCGAAGCGCCATCAGGAGGGGCGAGATTCACCTGCTCCGATGATCGGTCTGCCCGGTTAGCCAGTGAGACGATCACGCCGGCTCCAAGGATTAGTGTCCCCGCTACAAGTAGCGCTAATGGTCCAACCCATCGAGTTTGATTTGATGACTGCATATTTACCTCATGAATAAATGTACGACTTTGTTACTCTGTATTCGGTCGCCCTTGCTCTCACTTTAGTTTGTCAACCGTATGGTTGATGCGATCTCGGTCAGTCGATCAAGATCCCCAGACCCGCTGAGCTGAAGATACTGTGCGCCGATCGAGGCAAAGAAGAAATACGCCTGCTCACCTGTGGCGGTCTCCATCTTATATCCAACCCCGTTCCAATCTTCACCTAGCGAAACCTGTTCTTTTTCTAAGATGGTAAAACCAGAATCTTTAAAAGCTTGCTCGCGAACCTGGATATAGGCTGGAAGGTCATTTTTTGGATCCCACCGCAGCGTGACAATGTCTAACATCACCTGGCCATCCATCTTCGCTTGAACGATATCGCCGCGCGGCTGCTTTTCGACGAGTGTGGGCGGCTCCCATTCGACTGGGTAATCCAACTCAAACCCCAAGGTGGCGTCGCGGTATGTCGCGGTTTCGAACGTAAGCTCAATGGGGGCGAGGGTCGGGGTGAGGCCCGCGGAAGGTGTTTGCGTAGCTGGTGAAGATGGGCGCGTCGGTGCGGCAGTAGCTGACGCAATACCCAGACTAGCCTGGCCGCACGCCGTGAGCGCGAAGAGCGTCGTGGTAACGGAAACAAACTTCAATAACCGCATGGTGTTTGGTCTCCTGGAGAGGCCTGAATAGTTAGAAATTATATCTTGTCAGTCCGAATTATTTCGAGTCCTGACACCGGTCAATTACAGCAATTTAGGTCGAAGTTGATCCTCGGTTGCCGTTCGATAGGGGCGAATGTGTTTGCGCATGGATAAGGAGCATAGCGAGACTCAATCGGATGGGGCCTGTCTTCCGATCCAACCGAGATGGGTGTGTTGAAACGCATCACTGTATTTGAGGCCGTAGCCAAACACGCGGTCCAATGAGGAGTGACCAAGCATGATTAGTCCAATGATCTGAGGCAATGGATTTGCCAGGGCGACACCGATCAAATAGAGAGCTATTGCGAGCCCTTTATGGTGAAGAAGGTTGTATGAGTAGGCACCCACTTTTGGGTCTACAAGATATCCCAGCATCCCGATGTCAGGGGCCAACAGCATGAGCAGCGCCCACCACAGAGAAAGTTCCAATTGGGAGAACAGCCAGACCGACAACACGACCAGCAAGGCCTCTTCAAACTTGATCAAAGTCTTCACAGATGGGAGCTCCATTCACTGAGTGATGATCTTTAAAGTATCAACAATGGCATCTTTGCTGAATAGAAACACATAATCGCGCAATTTCTCAAGATGAGCGGTCAGGTCTTTGCTTTCAATTCCCTGCACAGCATAAGTCGTAAAGAGCACGTTGGATGTCTCGGGCTGTATACGCGTGCGTTGATCGGGACCATAGATCACGCTGGAGAGGATCCCGTCAATGTCTCGGATATATAGGTCGCCCGCCTTCAAGGTTTGTTGTGTGCCGTTCATGCGTGTGTAAACCTCCGAACCGGTAGCAATGTCGATGCTCAGCGGTGGTTTGACGCGGTCGAGGTCGTGGCCGGCGGTTAACATTCGGTCCTCTAACTCAGCCATAAACATGGCTTCAACGAGCGCAGCAACCGACGGGATCGCTTTCCCCTCGATCACCGACTCCAGCTGCAGCTGCAGGTGATAGGTCTTCCTGAACTGACGATAAAACTGGTCGTACGCTGCCAGGATAGGGTCGGTGCGCAACTCGCTTCGCTGGATACCGGCATACTTCTCACGAATTTCAGTCTCCACTTGATGCTTTCGTTCCTGAAGCTCCGGATGAGAGTTTGGGTTGGACACCTGCTTCATGATGAGGATGCCAATCAGAGCATCAGGCTGCGTCTGTACCCAATTTGAACCTATTGAAATCTGCATGTTCACGTACTCCCTTATCTGCGCGACTGCATGGCTGGTGCAGATCGCATTCCAAGGCGCTGTTTGATCTTCACGAATGGTGATCATGAGTCTGCTATTTCGTCCCATGATTTCCAATGGTGACCTTGCGTTTGGCAACGTGTATAGGAGCGCCTGGCAAGTGATCAGGCAATGTTATTGATCCCTGCCGGAATAAAAAATTAGATCGATATTGCCCGGAGAATGATCGTGATTGGAAAGCGCCTGCGCAAGTTCGCTGTGGTGCTGCATCCCATGAAGCAGCAGGTGTGTAAGGATAAACCAAACCGGAAAGCTGCGATCCTGACCCCGCAGTGTGGTGAGTGTAATGTCAGAGTCGATCTGATCGTCGTTGAGTTGAGAGAGATAGGTGCGCCACGCAGCTTTCTCCTCAATCAACAAGGCTTCGATGGATTCTTGATCGGAGTAGCCTGTGTGCTCCAGCCCCACCTGCTGTCTGCCAGTCTCCAACCCAATGCGCCATCCGTGGTTTGCCGCGATCAGATGAAAGAAGAGTTTGTGGATTGAACTGGAGCCAGAGTGGATTTCTGAGTGGTAGATATCGTTGGGGAGCTGGCTTGCGATTTTGAGCAGCCGTTCGGTAGTCGACCAATGATAATCGAAGAGCTGCATGAATCGTTCCTGCTGCATGATGGATCTCCCTTGCGGTTATTTTTTTGCCTGAATGCGCGGAAGCAGTTTCCCAGTGTTTCGCATGTAATGGCGGTAGTCGTCACTAAAACGTTCGATTAATTTTGCTTCTTCAACGGGTAACCGGATTAAAAGCATGACCAGGACGGCAACAGTAGTGAGGGCTATGAACCAATTGGCCGCCATTAAGGCAAATGAAATGAACATCGTAATGCCAACTGTGTAGAGCGGATGCCGTACATAGTGATAAGGGCCGCTGGTCACGAGAGCATGATCGGGGCGCGTTTCGACGGTTTGGGTGATATTGGTGCCAATGCTGCTGAAAAGCCAATACGTAAGAGGTAGGCAGATGAATCCCAATCCGACCCCACCCCAACGGATCAAGGGGGGCAATGCTAACTGTGACCAGATCATCCATTGTGGGTTAAGCAACCAGATGATCACAGAGAGCCACATCGCAAGCCCTGCGACGCGCAGGATTATCATCACGAATAGACCTTCCTCCTGAAAGGAAACCGGCTCGCCTATAGTCTCGGACTTGCGGCGGAAATAGAACGAGGTGCCGAAGCCAAGTAGAAATATGAACGCACCGATGAATCGGAACATATGGAATCCTATCTTATGATAGACAAACCGAGAATGAATAGTTTGTTGAGCATTCAGGATTGATGGTGTTTCGTGGCATCCTCCCGACCGAATTGGACCACCCGCACAGCACGCGCCTGATTGCGCACGATGGAGGGCACGCTCATCAATGCCTGTTCTCGATCTTCAGCCTCGATAAACGCCCAACCTGTGTGAACATCATCGGCGCAGCCCCACTCAAAATAGTGCAAATAACCAAGCGAGTGTGTTTCTTTAATCACCATCTCACAGTTCCCCGGACTGTGATTTGACTCGACCAAATAGCGCTCCACGTCTCCTCCTCACCCGTCTTAAAAGGACTAAAACAATCCTAATTTTAGCACGCTATGGAAACTCTGCATCCGAAGACCGTAAATTGTTTAATGACGAGAATGACTGGGAGCGGGTTTAAGGGAAGCAGGTACTTAGGATATATCGTTAATCGTTCGTTATGTCAGTAATGTTTCATTCCTGTAGAGCGACTGCTGTTTCCAGCATTTCGATCAATCTCCCCGAAAATCGAGCCGCGGGGGCTCCGTCAACCAGGTCGTGGTCGAAGGAGAGTGTGAGCTGCAAAAACTCGCCCGGTTCGATCTTCCCATCATGGATAGCAGGTTTTTTTGCAATTCCACCAACGGTCAGTCCCAGCGTATGCGTTGAAAGGAAAGCGATCCCCCATCCACCGCTCTTTCCGAACATCCCAATAGATGTCAGCACGGTTGTGCCGGCAGCGCTGCGGTACCAGTGGGGGTTCTTCTTCAACACCCAGAAATACATCAAGCGGATGAAGCGGGGAAGATGTGGGGCGAGTTCGGTGAGCCCGCTTGCCTGGGCGCTCGAACCTGGCTTTTCCTGGACCGCCCTGATCTCATCACTCAACTCCAGAACGGATTTGAGATTTGCGTTTCGAAGAACGTGTGGGATCGCGACGGCACCTTCAGAAGGTTCAATCAGCGTTGCGATGTCCACATCCTTAAAAATGATCCGCTGCCCGCGCCAATCCTGGTAGGCTTGGACACGTGGCTTTTCCGCAATTGCACGTGCGTACGTCGCCGCAAGGAAAGCGGTGAACGAAAGTTTTGAGCCTAGCTGTTTCGATCGCTCGTGCAGGAGCGTGCGCGCAATGCTGATGTCAGCTTCAACAAGACCGTGGATTATGTGACGCTTATGAGCCAGGTAACCAGCGTCTACAATCAACCGTCGTTTGACTGTCCTGGGGCGAACTTCGAACTCATTCATCGATACATTTACCGTTCATATAATTTTTTTCGACGCTCAAGAGCATAGGACTAATCGCCCCGAAGATCAAGATTAATTATTGTATCCAGAACGTCGAATTATTTAGACCAGGTGTGGGCAATCCAATTTACTCAACATATCCTGGATATTCATATGCTGGTCAAAAATCTGTACTTGCGATAGTATTGCAACTTGCAACTGCGATCACCTGAGGGTTTCATGCCGTATGAAATTACAGTCGATCGGGACAGGGGGCTGATCGAAATCTATGTGATGGGGGAAACCAATCCGCTGGAAGCGTTGGAAGCGCGCAACCGTGCTGCACTTATCTCCGCTGAGCTGGGCTTACGCAAAATCGTTGTATATGGCAATCAGCTTGAGGAGATTCAAGGCTTCTCGCCGGCGATGGTTCTGAATTTCGCAACAAGCTTCAAAGATAAACCTTTCCCGGATGGGGCTAAATTTGCGATCATACCGGAGCGGTTTCACGAAAGCATCAAGACACTGGCGCAAATCGCCAGAGAACACGGGACACGCATGCAGGTGTTTGAGGATGCCACGGTCGCACTTGAATGGCTTGCAGGTACTTTAGCGACTGCTGAATTAGAAGTTATCTAACCCCACTTTGAGTAAACTGAATATCATCCCTCATGCAGCCAGGGGGCGTAGCTTAATCCAATAAGCAGCCCTTCTGGGCTTATCAACCTCGCCACCGTTTGTCCCCATGGTTCTTGTTTGGTGTTGTGTAGAGGCTCATAACCCTTCTCTATCAATTCCTGGATGCCTTCTTCAACACCTTCTGGTGAATGCATTTCAAATTCAAGCGTAGCCTGAGGTATCGGTATTTCAGCGGGCCATTGATCGCTGCCGAAGCATGACTGCGCGGCGTGAGAAAGTGGCCAAACGCCGAAATGTCTCACGCCCTCAAGCTTAGAGGTTGATTTATATTCTCCCTCCCCTTCGAGAGGAAGTCCCAAAGCGTCGAGATAGAGTTCGAGGCTGTCGGCTGGATTTTCCGCAATCGGAGCAAATCCGGCGATAAATGCAACTTGCATGCGCAGCTCCTTAAATAGACGATTTTTCTACCTGTGTATTACTGGTAGCGGCGAAAGGCGAGTACGGAATTGTGACCACCAAATCCAAACGCGTTGCTGATAGCGTTATCGATTTGTGCCTCACGCGCCTCGTTCGGAACGTAATCCAGATCGCACTCAGGGTCTGGTGTTTGGTAATGGATGGTTGGTGGGACAACATTGTTAATGATGCTCTGCACAGTGATGATTGCTTCGAGCGCGGCGGTAGTGCCCATCATATGACCGGTCATTGATTTGGTGGCGCATATGGGGAGTTTGTAGGCATGCTGGCCAAAGACCGCTTTAATGGCAACCGTCTCAGAAATATCATTGAGCCTGGTCCCAGTACCGTGTGAGTTAATATGATCGATACGCTGAGGATCAATTTCAGCGGCTTCCAGGGCTTGTCGCATCGCCCGGGCGGCTCCAGCGCCATCTTCCAAAGGGGCTGTGATGTGGAATGCATCAGCCGACGCGCTGTAACCGGCTAGCTCCGCTAGAATTTCAGCGCCACGCCTGCGGGCATACCCTTCCGATTCGAGCACGAGTACACCGGCACCTTCACCGATGACGAAGCCATCGCGATGGAGATCAAATGGTTGTGGTGCTTGAGGGACAGGGCCCTCGCGGCGTGACATCGCCCCAGAACGATCGAGAGCCGCGACACACATGTGCACGATGGATGCATCACTGCCACCTGTAACTGCGGCGTCGAGCATACCGGCGCGGATCATCAACCATGCCATCCCGATCCCGTCAGAAGACGAGGCACAGGCGGATTCTACGGAGAATGCAGGCCCTTGCAAATTGAAGTCGATTGAGGTCAATCCCGCCGCGCCGCTGGACATGTATTTAGGAGTTGTGAAAGGGTTCATCGCTCGAGGGCCACGGTCCAGGAGGGTCATAAATGAGTCCTCAACCGTGCCAAGACCACCACCAGAGGAAGAAATGATCGATCCAATGCGCCCTGCATTCTCTGGCGTGATCACTAAACCTGATTGGTTCAGCGCTTCCCTCGCTGCAAGATAAGCAAACTGTTCAAAACGATCACGGCGCCGGGCTTCTTTGGCGCTGAGCGATGTTTCGGGATCGAAGTCTTTTACCTCGCAAGCGACCTTGATGTTCAAATCGGATGGGTCAAAAAGTGTAAGCGGTCCCACGCCCGCGACTCCATCAAGCAGGTTGGTCCAGCTCTCAGCAAGGTTATGACCGAGCGGGTTGATCGTTCCCATCCCAGTGACGACGACACGCTTGCTCATTGTCCAGCTCCAATCATTATCCATTCAGGCGTTATGTCTTGAAAGCATGATGATGGACTCGTGAAAATCATAGACCGAAATATGGGGAGACCAAAATCTTGATAGCCTTCATCAGGGTTCATTGTTCTTTGATCCTTGCGATGAATGACTGGATAACCTCATCGCTTTCTGCCAGTTCAAGTATGGCTGAATGTTCGAATGGGACATCAGATAGATGCCTCGCTTGTCTCTCCACCTGTAGCAATCCGTCAGATGCATTGATCAAGATTAGACTGTCCTCTACAACGTCGAACGATTGCTCATCCACGATGACACGGGCGGTACGACCGTCACGGGTACGTATCTCCCAGGAAAACTCACCATCTGTGTTGGATTCTCCCGTGCAATTTAGCATGTATTCCGGGCTTGATGAACTGGCTGCGCCCTCACAAAAAAATGATTGCGGAGCGTCATGTAGGATAAGCAGATTCAATCCTTGATCCCAGCGATGCAAAAAGTAGCCCACGTTCGTCATCGATCCACTCAACGTGTTTGGACCAGGCGGTGTGACTGCTGATGAGCATGCGGCTATAGCGGAGGCTATCAACAGCAAGATGGTAAGCGTTTTATGCAGCCTGAGCATGAGGGCACACTCTCACCTTCAAGGATCTCAATAAATTGAGCGTTGTATGGGTTTCAAGGTTCGTTGGGTTAATCTTCAAGGGAGGCGATGAGCCCAGGCAGGGCTTCGATCGTCTCAAGCTCGTAATATCGGTGGTCCGGTAACCCAGATGGATCGGCATGTTCGTGAGACCAGGTCAGATCGTTGTGGATATAAACAGCGCTGGCACCAATCTCCAAGACCGGCAATATGTCAGACTTTAACGCATTTCCGACCATGATGAAATGGTCTGCTGCTATTCCAATCCGATCAAGGATATCAGCGTACGTCCCTGGAGTTTTCTCGGCGACGATTTCAACGTGCTCGAAATAGGTATGCAGACCTGAGCGATTGATTTTGGAAGCCTGGTGCAACTCGTTACCTTTGGTAATAAGCATGAGTTTGTGCGAATCGGACAGCGATCTTACAGCTTTATCTGCACCCTCGAGAAGCTCCACCTCCGCTGCAATAATTGTTTTGGAGACTGCGAGAAGCTTGATCAGATCTTCGGATACGATCCGCCCATCCGTCAGTTCGGCAGCCGCCTCCGCCATGGACACGGCAAATCCAACGGCGCCATAACCATAGAATTCCAGGTTGGCAATTTCTAATTCGTGCAGGCGCATCTCATCCGGGTCGAGCTGGCCGTATTTTGCCATGATCCGACGGAAGGTTTCGCGGCCGCGACGGTAGTAGATTTCGTTGTGCCAGAGAGTATCGTCAGCGTCGAGCGCAATCAGATCGAATCGCATGCACTAATCTTACCCTGCGATCGTGATCCTTGCAGTAAAAGCCTGGGGTTAAAATGAGGCAAGTGGACCTTATCGAGAATCGTGATCCTTTTGGTATATACCAAACGCCATCACAAGGCCGACCCCAATACCAGCACCAATGCCAACCGCGATGTTGTCGAGTGAGATCGCCAGGGCGACACCAACACCGATGCCAAGAATCACGCCGAACACCCAGCGTTTAGACTTCGGTGAGCTCTGCTGGTCCATTTGTTAATTCCTCCGGGATCAATAGTGTGCATTCAGAGCAAAGCAGGAGTACGAAAGCGTTTCTATTACTCCTCCGGGGTCAACCGTCCACCTCGGACGGTTGCACCGATCACAAGACCTGCGCTGATCAAAACGAGGTTCTTGATGATGTACTGACCCTCCAACGTAGGTGCATGGGGCACTACTCTGAAGGTTAGTTCAGGGAAAATGATAAGTGGTGTCAACGTTCCCAGCATCTGCACCCATAGCAGCAGCAGAGTTCCGCGTAAAAATATTCCGGTTATCAATCCCAACCCGATCAGTGACTCCCAAACGGCCAGCAGGATCACTGCCGTGGATGAGCTGATGATACCAAATGTGAGCACTTCGATCGTATCGCCGGCCAGGCTCTGAGCCGGGCTTAGACCGGGAAAAAATTTCAGCACACCGAACCAGAAGAAAACTAAACCCAAACTGATACGCAGCAATATGATGCCATTCTCTGCCATCCAACGTGTGAGCTGCAAATCGATCTGCTCGAATGCTGGAAATTTTTCAAACATTTGAATGCTCCCTTGGTTCGGATCTATTGTCATGATACTCGATGTCCTATTAGGTGAACGACATTTGTGATTGTGGACAGAGGTTAGCATGTAAATAAATCTACGAGCCATGATGGGAATCGCGTTCCTGGCAGCATCCCAGAGTGCCCATATCTCTTGATCAAAGCGTGATGACTTTGTTTGCCGTGAACTGTGCCTCAATAATGTCGGTCATCCCACCGACGATCCCGACTTTAACTTCATCTTGAAGATTGTAATGATTCAAACACGTGCCACAGATCACGATCCTCACACCTTTATCTTCGAGTGAGCGCAGATCTTCAATTACAGGCGATCCTGTGGTAACCAGTTTTACTCCCTCCGTGTAAAAGCAGAGCATTGCAGGGAGCGCATCGCTTTCATCTAACAAGCGTAAATATGTTTGTATCAATTTTTGCTTGAGCGCGTGGTCGCCGCGTCCCATACCATCGCTGGTAATCAAGATGATGGTTTCTGACACGTCATATGCATCCGTCATGATGATTTCTACCTCATTTTATTTTTTGATCTTTCCAGTGCTTAGATCACGCCCGACTGGAAGAGTTGGATCATTTGTAAGCCATGGCCTGATCTGAAGGTGGTGTGGTCCATCCTGCATTTGAGATGTAGTTGAGCACCTTAGTGGTGTTCTCTTCCAGTGGGTTTACAGTATCAATGAAGAGGGCGTCAGCGGGATTCCAGGGGAGGAAATCCTCTTGCTGATGAATGATCTGTTCCCAGGATGCAGGATCGTCCTGCGGGTACTCAATCCATCTTTTCTCGACACGGGCGCGCCAGAGTTCTTCGTCTGAGCAGAACGTATGAATTGCGAAAAAGTTAATGGCGTATTTGCGAGCGAGCCTGCGGGCAAGTGACCTGTCTGCTCCCATGAAAACTGAATCGACGATCACGCTGGAGCCCTGCTCGAGCTGTTTGTCGACCTGCTCCAGCAAGCTCGCCACCAATTGTGGCCAGATTGATTCCGTGCGCAATGGATTATCGACAGGATTTGCATCGACAAGGTCATCAACACGTAACAGGGGGAGGTTCAATTTACTGGAGAGCCAGCGTGCGAGTGTGGTTTTGCCGGTGCCAGGCAATCCGGAGAAAATGATGAGGGATTGTTTCATGGCTTCTCCTGCGAAATTATGAGTCGCAAGGTGAGGTTCCCAATAATATTAGCTAATATTTCTCTATATTATCAAGTAAGTGTATAATCCCCTGATAATTTTTTCTCAGCGGTGAGATCCTTATCGTTTCAATACCGTAAAATTCACCCCACACTCCATGGAGGTCATGCTCATGGCACGATCAATTTTTGAGCGCTATGGTGGCTTTGCGAGCGTAAGTAAGATCGTCTCAAGCTTCTATGAGAAGATGTTAAGTTCGCCGATCATCCAGCCCTTCTTCGCCAAAACAGATATGAAGCGGCTTATTGATCACCAGACCAAATTTGTCTCTTCGCTTATGGGCGGTCCGGCAAGCTATACCGTCGACCATATCGAAAGGGTCCATGCCCATCTCGGCATCACCGACGAAGCATTCAAAGAATCATTGCTGTTGATGACGGAGACGCTTGAAGACCACGATTTCGAGAGTGATGATATCCAAACCGTAGAAGATGAGATGATGAGCTACAAGAATTTCGTTGTGAGCAAAGGTTCCTAGCGTATATGGGCGAGGACTTTGAAATTAGCCGCGATTTGCTGATTAAAGCCGCACAGTCTCTCAATGTGGGTGTGGCAGTGGTTGACTCGGAAGACTGGTCCGTTCGCTATGAGAACGCGACCTTTTTCAAATGGTTCCCGGGCATGGGTGAACCGGATGAGCCGCTTTCGGACCGGATTCCCGATCTCAATATGGAACGTGCCCAGCGTCGCCTTGAATCAGACAGGCCATACGGTTTCGAGATTGAAATTGAAGTAAGCGGTCGTGAAATCCCGGTCCAAGTTGAGATCAAGAAGATTGCCGAAGGTGAGAACAGCCAGCTCCTCGTTGAATGTAAGGATCTGACCAAACAGAAGCAAGCCGAGTACATGCTCGAGTCCTATTCCAAGATGGCGGAGAAAAACCAACGCGATCTTCAGAGGGAGAAGGATCGCGTGGAACGCTTGCTGCTTAATGTGATGCCAAAATCGGTCTATGAGGAGATGAAGGATTACGGAACGGTCACACCACAGCTCTTTGACAGCGCCTCGATTCTGATGATCGATTTTGTGGGGCATACGGAGAAAGAAATTGCGAACGACCCCGCGTCTTTAGTCACCGAAATCAACGACATCTTCACCGTCTTCGATCGAATAACCGATTTATTTGCCTGCGAACGCATTCGCACTGTCGGGGATGCTTATATGGCCGTCTCGGGGCTGCCCGAACCTAACCCTGATCACGCCGCGAACATCGCCCGTGTAGCGTTGCGCATGCTGCGTTATATCGAGCGGCGCAACGCCGCTCACTCAGAGCCCTGGCACTGCCGGATTGGGATAAATTCAGGCCCGGTTATCGGTTCATTGGTGGGCGTTCAGAAGTATGTCTACGACATTTTCGGCCCTGGAGTGAATATGGCGGCGCGCATGGAGACGCTCTCCGAGCCGATGCAGATCACGATCAGTGAACATACCTTCGAACTGATTAAGGATGAGTTTGAGTGCAGTGAGCGTGGCGAGTTCGAGGTCAAAGGCTTTGGCACCCAGAAGCTGTACTTCCTGGAGCGTGAGCATCCACACTGATCGATAGGGTTCTCTGGAAGAGCAACCGCCCCTGAAGGGGCGGTTTTTTTGACTGTGACATAAGGAAACGAAATGGGGGCAGGTCACTTTCCGTACTGCTTCAGCACACGGATCGCTCGCAGCGTGTTCCAGCGGCTGGGCTGGCCGGCTTTCTCCATCTCAAAGTGGAGTTTTCCCGGGATCTTTGCCTGGAGCGGCCAGCGTTTATCGGATCTGCGCTTGCTCAGCAGGACCTCGATGGCATCGGACATGCGATCGTCCCATTCAACGCCCGCGTCTTGAAAGTAATCCAGCGCACGCAAGATGTCGTAATACCAGCGGCCGGGGAAACTCAACCGCAGGAAATTCTTGTGGATGATTTCGCCGGTGTGATCCGATTTGTAGAGTCGGTGCTTCAACAGGAATTCTTGGGCTGCCGCGCGCGCCGAAGCGAGTTCATCCACCCGATAGGTATAGCCGCAGCGTTCGTATTCCCACATGCCTTCCAGGAGTGAGATCGTGGAATGCATCGAGCTGTGGCGGGCACCCTCTCGGTTGAACCGGCAGTTAAATCCCCCATCTGGGAGCTGTTGTTCGAGGACAAAATCTATGATCGAGATGAGGGGGTCCGGTTCGATCCTAAAGTAACAGGCGTAGTTGAGGAACATACCGTTGACGCAGACATCGCTCTCCTTGATGGTCTTGCCGGGATTGATGCCACCGTCTTCGCCTTTGTTCTCTTGTGCGACGATTTCAACGCTTGCGCGAATCGTATGATTGTCAGGATGGACTTGAAGGGTTTTTAGATCGAGTAGCGTGTAGTGCGTGCTGGTCCATTTCGGTTGATAGAATTCTCGACCCCAATGCCCGTTAGGAAGACGCTTAGAAAGGAAGCGCGCACCCCAGCCTTCTTCGCTGATGCGAGCCTGAAGATCGGGACGATCCTTACCAAGTAGGTCGCGGTGGACCTGGAATTGGATAGATAAGTCGCCTTGAAGGAGCCAGTTCAGAACGGCCTTCTCAATTGGCATCTATTCTCCTCATCGTGTTATTCCATGTGAGAACAGTGATGAAGCTGGTAATCTGCCACTGTCAGCGCCGTCGTCGTGCTGCGCCACCACCACTGCCGCCGAAAATGATCGAGACTCCGAACATGAATCCAAAGTTGTACCAGTTCCCATTGTTGTGGACCGCATAGATTCCGACATTGTCGGAAAACAGGGACACGATGAACGCGAAGGGCGAGATGATGCCGTGCCACAAGCCCTGCCAGAAGCCGGCAATTTCATCTTCTTGGTTGGGAGTATTGACAAGTTCATTCGGAGCTGCGGCACAGGCGCTGGCGAGCAGTGAAAAAACGAGCATGAATAGGAATAGACGTGAGAAATTCATTTAACCCTCCCTGTAGTTAGTGCCCCTATCTTAAGATAATGCAGAGAGAAATCAACATGAGGAGCGGGCATTGCCCGCCTATTTTTTTTACCAAAGTGACCAGGTGAAGAGATCGCGCAGACCTGGGGAATGGTCCCGGTTTCGCAAACCAGAGAGGAGCGGATTGCAGAAACAAGGAATTTAGCTCCTATCAAGGCGGCTGCAATGAGTAGTGCAGCACGGGCATCGGTGATCAGAGGTATTGATTTTCCAAGCAGAAGCCATAGCGTGATCACCAGGCTTGCGGCACCAAGGATGTCCACCGTGGTTGACAGCGGGTTTGCCCAGGCTCCAGTCTCAGCGACACGTCCAATGTTGCGTGCACACATGTCCATGCCGAGCACAACAAGCGTAATAAGCGCCGCGCGATCGCTGTTGATTCACAGCAGCCAGCGGTCGGTCAAGGCTATGAATACTGCCGATGCAGCCAGGACCAACAGAATGGTTGTGGATACCGCCCCATACGTGTTTACTGCTGTGTTTGTTTGTCTATTCCAAATCCCATTCCAGAAGCATTCAAATATGCGCTTCAGATGGGTGAGTCGGTTCGACATTTTTCAGCAAGAGGATGGCCATCACCAGATTTAATCCAGTGATGACAAGGAATGGGATCATGATTCCCAGTTGCTCAGGCACTCCACGCACTGCCATGTTGATCGCCATAGTGCTCACTGCAAGGCCCATGGTGATGCCTTTCATGAGAACTAGCGATGATAAAAGGTAGCCCCAGGGGTTTTTCTGCAGCAACAGAATCGCGGCGAGGATTGCCAGCGGAGCCACGAGGGCAAGATCCATGGCCTGAATGACCAGAGTAGTCGTGTTTTCGAGTGCGGGTGTCGATCCGTTAAGCAGCGGTGGGATGATCCGTCCGAGCCAGGCGAGCAAGAGAAAGCCACCGATGAAAAATAAAAGCGCTGAGATCCAACGGCGTGGAAGCCTTTCATTGAATTTCTCGGGAAGTGAGCGTATGTCGAATGACAGCATGCTCAAGATAAAGGCGTAAAGACTGAGTGTGAACAGAGTGACGTAAACCAAGAAGAGCGCATTGTAGGATGTCAGCATAGACATCGATATATAGGTGTACAGGAAAAAGCCGAGTGTACCGGTAAGCAGCAGGCGACCACGCAGTGAGCCACGGAAAGACAGCCAGGTGGAGATCGCCAGCAGTGGAAGTCCAACTCCAAGGGTGACCATGTCGTTACCCTGCTGCTGGGCAGCCATGCTTAGAGTGTCGTATGCATAGAGCCCACGGCCATTAATAGTTACAGTCTCGCCCCGATGGCTGGTGAACTCGTAAGGCTCACCGGGATTTTGATAGAATAAGCCCATGCTGATCGCGAAGAGTGCGAAAACGAAAATGAGCGGGATCAGCCAGGAAAGTTGCTTCTGGTAGCGCATCAGTTCCTCCCAATGTGCATTTATGATGCTTTCTAATAAAGCAGGTTCTACATTGTGTCACATCGTAAGCATAATTCAATATGGAATTGTGCAAATCGAGCGAACGGAGGGTATATCGCCTGGCCATCTGGGTGGTATTTGCAATGGGGAGCTTGAATTCAGAATGGCTGCTTGGAAATTGTCCTCACCTTAACTGAGGGCTTTTTATAACCAGTGAGGGCATCGGTGACGTGGCAGCTGCCACATCGCCGGTGTGTTGCAGCGATAACCTTCGGTCTTTGAAAATGCCTGAATGCGGAGTAGTCGGGATAATTGACCCAATGTGTAGTAGCGGTGCCCGGTTCATTCGTCGACGTGTTCGGGTGCCAAAAAGCCAAGCTTGTCGCAGTGACGCAGCATGTGCACGGATACCTGCGCCATTTGTGAGGAGTCACCGATTTTGTACATAATGTTTAACTGTCGTCTTGGATGGATACCCTTATATCTCAGCGCTGGTTGCTGCACGCAGGAAGCTGAACAACGGGACGAAGCAGATCAATCCCATCGCTGCCACGACGAGGATGTCGGCAAGTGGAAAGGAGGCTTCAGTAAAGATTGGTTGTAGGGCGAGCACAATGATCAATCCGAGGAAAAGCATACTGCCCTGGAACAGCAATGCCAGGCTCGCAGCGTATCCAAGCGCACGCTTCTTCCAAAGCAGAAATCCCCCCAGGATCCATGCAGGTGCAAGAAGTGCGTCTGCGAGCAGAAGCGATCGATCAGTTATTTCAATCACGCTTGTGCCTAGCTGAGCAGAAGCGATCACCGCAAAAACACGGATAAAGACAAAGCCACCCAGCAAAAGCAGAACGCCGCCGGCGAAACGTTGTGGAACTTTTCCGTTGAGACGTTGTTTGGCTGTGTTGATATCGATATTCGCAGCAGCCGAGATAAGCGAATACAGACTAAGTGCAACGATTAATAGGTAGGTAACGTAGAGCCAGCTGATCGGTAGCGCAACCACGTACGCCAGATAGTTGTAGAGTGTGTACATTAAAGCCCCTGGCCAGAGCAAGCGACCGAGGTATTTCCCGCGGCGATCCAGCCAGATTGAGCCGAGCAGGATCGGCACACCAATCATTAAGTTGGTCACATCATTGGCGAGCGCGAATTGACGTAGTGCTTCCGAGGGATAGAACTCAGAAGGCGATACGAGGCCAACTACTGACGCGAGGATGATCAGTGCTGCGGTCAGCAGAGATGTCGTCTGCGTAAAGATCAATGTCTTAGCGGTTTGGGGTATTGGTGAGTCACTCATCTAAGCCTCTTCTTACAATGACATTCAATGGTTGGATAAAGTTTCAA
>JASFLN010000001.1:0-23786 GCA_050118075.1 Anaerolineales bacterium | reverse complement strand
CAATCTGGATATCAAGCGAGGAGAAGTGCTTGGACTTGTTGGCGAGTCGGGTTGTGGAAAATCAACCCTCGGTAAAGCGTTGCTCAGGATGATAGAACCACCCGGAAGAATCACCTCGGGAGAGCTTCTTTTTGACGGCGTCGACCTGATGGACCTGAACGCTTCGGAGATGCGGGAGTACAGAGGCAACCGAATCGGGATGATCTTCCAGGACCCGATGACTTCGTTGAATCCGGTTCAAAGCATCGCCAGCCACCTCACCGAAGCGATGCTTACTCACGGGATGTACGCCGATGAGCAGGAAGCTCGCGGTCAAGCGGAAGACCTGATCAACCGGATCGGCATTCGACCCGAGCGAATCGATGATTACCCTCATCAACTGAGCGGTGGCATGCGCCAGAGAGTCATGATTGCGATCGCACTTGCCTTGAATGCAGATCTGATCGTCGCCGATGAAGCGACAACCTCGCTGGATGTAATTGTCGAAGCTCAATTTCTGGATCTGCTGCGCAGATTGCGAGATATGCTGGGATTGACCATCATCCTCATCACCCACAACATCGGTGTCGTAGCCGAGCTTGCCGATCGGGTGGCCGTAATGTACGCCGGAAGAATCGCAGAACTAGGTGATGTTTACAATATCTTCGACGATCCCATGCATCCTTACAGTCGGGGTCTAATGCGGTCGGTGCCGAACATCCGGCTTGAAGAGGGAGATACGCTCTATAAGATGGCGGGTGAACCACCTAACCTGCTTAAACCCCCGACCGGATGTCGCTTTCATACAAGATGCCCAGATGTCATGGATATTTGTTCTCGCAAAAACCCTTCTTTCTTAAGTGTTAATTCAGGCCGTCACGTATCCTGCTGGCTCTACGAAGAACATCCAAACGAAAACCAAAGCAAACCTGGCGCGATGAAATGATGGAAAACATAAACGGCGACGTGCTTGTTTCTTTAAGGAATATCAAAAAGTGGTTCCCGGTGCACCAGGGTTTTCTGACCAACCTGCTTGCGCGAGGAGAACCGGAATTTGTGCGTGCAGTGGACGGTGTTAGTTTCGACATCAAGCGGGGAGAGGTTTTTGGACTCGTTGGCGAAAGTGGCTCTGGAAAGACTACGGTAGGCCGCCTGGCTCTTCGACTTATAGAGCCGACCGAGGGTCAGGTGCTCTTTGATGATATCGACTTAACCGCATATTCTCACGAAGAGCTACGCCGACTCAGGGCTCGAATGCAAGTCATTTTCCAGGATGCAATGGCGTCGCTTAACCCCCGCATGAGCGTCCGTGATGCAGTTGCGCATCCTCTACAAATCCATTATCCAGAGAAAATCAAGCAAAGAGATCAGATCGTAAGCAACGTTCTTGAAGATGTTGGGCTAGCCCCACCAAAAATCTTCTTAGGCAAGTACCCACATCAAATCAGCGGTGGCCAGCGGCAGCGTGTCGTCATTGCACGTGCGCTCGTGACTGAACCAGATCTAATCCTGGCAGATGAACCCATTGCCATGGCTGATGTCTCTGTGCGAGCGCTGTTGTTAGACCTGATGAAGCGCCTTAAGGATGAGCATAACCTTACCTACCTCTTCATCACCCACGATCTATCCACCGCTAAGTACATTTGCGACCGGATCGGCGTCATGTACCTTGGTAAGCTGGTAGAGGTCGGGATGCTTACGGCAGTTTATAGCAAACCGTTACATCCATATACTCAAGCACTTATGGCCGCAGTCCCTATCCCAGACCCTCACCACAGGCGCAGTCAGCCATTGCCAAGGGGGGAGATCCCCAGCCCGATCAATCCTCCATCTGGCTGTCGCTTTCATCCACGCTGCCCCGTTGCTCAAGCGAAATGTGCAGAGGAGATACCGGAATTACGCGAGTTGGAACCGGGTCATTTTGCTGCATGTCACTTTGCCGAGGACTTCCTATAACAGGCATTCTCGATGGGTTCGTCCAGAACCAGCATAGCCAACGCAAACAATTGATGAAAAAAGCCCGGTCCGGATCAGGATCGGGCTTATGTTTTGGTCGACCCTTCTTGCTAT
This sequence comes from Anaerolineales bacterium, assembly GCA_050118075.1. Taxonomy (GTDB): domain Bacteria; phylum Chloroflexota; class Anaerolineae; order Anaerolineales; family E44-bin32; genus E44-bin32. Next base: position 21,737 of record JASFLN010000001.1, on the reverse strand, counting down.
TCCTGGTTGATCAACGAGACCTCCATCGTAGGGTATGGCATCACGATTCCCTTCGCGTCGTAAGCTTGCTGTACGTTGCGAAGAACCGTGTGCTGTGCTTCGAGCAGGTCGGCCTGGGATGTGTCGACCCAGTAGCGCAGGAAGCCGTTGATGGTCGAATCGCCAAAGGTATCGAAGATGAGCACCGGGCCCGGATCCTGCATCACGCCTGCCACACCTTGAACAGCCCCTAACCCTGTCGAGACCGCTTTTTCGAGATCCGTGTCGGGGGTGACGGTAAGTTTCAGCTCCACACGCCGCTCGATTGAACGGGTATAGTTGATGATTGAGCTCACAAAGATGTCGGCGTTCGGTATGATCACCAGTCGTCCATCCACCTCGCGCAGCTCGGTTGAGCGTAGATTGATAACCGTCACCTTGCCGGTAAATTCAGATACCATGATGGTATCGCCGAGCTCAAATGGCTGGCTGATGAGCAGCAGGATCCCGGCAACGAAGTTTTTGGCGACATCTTGAAGTGCAAAGCCGATTGTGACACCGGCAATGCCCACGCCGGCGAGCAGTGTCGTGAGCCTGCCGGGGGCAATTTGCTCGAGTGCGAGCACCACACCGAGAATGAGAATACCCCAGCGGGTTAACATCTGCAGCAGCGTGACGATCTCAGGGTCCGCATTTCGTCGTTCCATGCGTTTCTTAAGCACGCGGCTGGCCCAGCGCGAGAGCACCCATGCGAGCAAAAGCACCAAAAGTCCTAGCCCCAGTCGGGGTAATATGACTACAATAGCCTCGCGAATAGCCGCTAAATCAAGTTGTGTAAGATCCATGAAATACTCCGTTATCGATATGAGTGGACAAAAAGATCATACCAAGAAAGCGCCGCGGGTGTCTGTGTTGATGCCCTGTTATGACGTCGCGGCTACGATCGATGAAACGATGCAGACGATGTTGGCACAGACACTGGAAGCGTTTGAAATCGTCGCCGTGGATGATGGTTCGACCGACGAGACGCTCAGCAAGCTAGAAGCATGGTCAGAGCGTGATCGGCGCGTGCGCGTGTTGGCGCTGCCGCACGGCGGCATAATCCCGGCACTTAACCAGGGCCTGGCTGCCTGTCGCGCGGCGTACATAGCCCGGATGGACGCCGATGACCGCGTTCACGCCACCCGCCTCGAACGTCAGGTTGAGTATCTGGACGAACACCCTGATATTGCAGTGTTGTCCAGTCTGGTTGAAGGATTCCCTTCTGAAGATGTGCGCGAAGGATTTAAAATCTATATCGATTGGTTGAACAGCCTGGTAACGAATGCCGATATTCAGCGCGAGATATTTGTTGAAAGCCCACTGGCCCATCCCTCCGTTACTTTCAGGAGACGATGGGTGGAGGAGCTTGGCGGGTATAAGGAATTCGGCTGGCCTGAAGATTATGATCTCTGGCTTCGCTTGTATCTGGCGGGTGCAAATTTCGCAAAGATCCCCGAGATCCTGCTCTACTGGCGTGAACATCCACAGCGATTAACCCGGACCGACTCGCGCTACTCCGTCAAGAATTTCCTGCGTGCCAAAGCGCACTATCTGATGCGGGGGCCATTGGAGGATCGAGATGCGGTGATCATCTGGGGTGCAGGGCAGATGGGTCGCCGGTTGTCGAAGCATCTCCTGAGAGAAGGCGCGCCGATCGTCGCATTCATCGACATCGATCCGAAGAAGGTCGGGCGCACGCGCAAGGGGCGTCCGATCCTTGCGCCTGAGGCGCTTAAGGGTGAACTCAGTGGTTATGCCAATCCTGTTGTGCTCGCGGCAGTGCGTTCGCGCGGCGCGCGCTCATTGATACGCGAACGGCTAGCGAGCATGGGTTTGCGTGAAGCAATGGATTGGTGGGCGGTCGCGTGACGGATTGGGCTCCCGCCGGTCATCCGACAAAAGCCCACAGCACGAACAAACCCGAAAGATAGAGCTGGATCATCGAAGAAATAGCCAGGAAAATCGCTCGCCTTCGACCCTTCTGCAGGATCGCGGGTAAGACCGCGAACAACGGATAACCAGAAAGCGCGTAGCGCCCAAATCCTGCCAGAAATTCATGCTCTGTGCCTGTCGCCAGTAACAGGATCACCAGCCCCGCTTGATAAAAGGCGTGTTGGCGCGGCAAGCTGCGGGCAACCCAGATGATGGCGTAAATTGAAAGGGCGGCGATAAGGATATTCGGCCACGATCGCAAAACCAGGATGGACCAGCCCAGCGACTGCTGCGCCTGGATGAATGCCGTCCAGGGTGCAATCCATCCGCGCCCCCACACAGACCGCATCATCTGAGCATAGGGTGGAAATCCCTGGATCACGCGCCAGACCAGGAATGAGCCGATCCCGAGCGGCGGACCCGACGCGACCAGCAACCGTCTGACGAGTTTGCTTTTGTCTGTTGGCCAAAGGGCGAAGAGCAGCGCAAGGGGCAGAGCAGTCGAGTGCGTTAGACCAGCGGCCAGACCAATCGCGAATGCGAGTGCATAACGTTTGTTCGCCATGCACCAGACACCAGCCAATGCTAAGAAAAGCAGCAGTGAGTGTGGGTAGCCTGCGAGCAGGAAGAAACCAGTCGGGAACAAGGCCAAACCTGCAAGCGTCCATGCGGCCCGCTTTTCGCGTCCGAGCGAGACCATCCAGAGATCGAGAAGGTAGAAAGCCAGGAATGCGAACAGGTTGCTGACGAAAAGCAGCCCCAGCCAGGTGTCTCCACCGAAGACAAAGCCGGAAATCCTGCCGAGCAAGGGGTAGAGCGGATAGAAACCCGAGCGCTCGTCTCCGGCGTAGCCGAACTGGGCGATGCGCAGGTAGTGCACGCTATCCCAGCGCAGCCAGATGTCGATGAACGCGCCCCGAAAACCGCTTGTGATCAGTCGAATCCCTTCGAGCGCTGGAACTCCGGATGTCCTCTCGGTAAGCCCTAAAAGGTCGATAACCCAGAACCACAAGCTCAAACCAACCCGAAGCATGAGGAAGGCAAAACCGGCGCGCCTTATGGATGCTGAACGCTTCCCCAGGCTTTCCGATAAAGATTGGAATAATGATTGAAACATCATGGCTACAGGAAAAGACCTATTGTTTGATCACCATTGAACCTGATGCTGAAACCCCAGCATAGCGCGAAATTCTACAGTTTGCATCCCATCCAATTTCCGGACTTGAAATCGATGCGTCAGGATATTCAGACGAGTCTTAATCACACATATCTGGTCCTATTCAAATCGAGTTAAGGGGCGTATAATTTCCGGCGCAAACCTCAGCGCTCTCCCCCTTGGTGAGGGGAACCCTGATTATGAGAAGCCGGACCGGTTGCTCCGACGCAGGCCTCTTAGAGGTGTGCGGTTTTTAAGCGTGGTAGAGATTCCATGCCTGGAGACTCAAAGCCGGTAAAAGGATGTGATGGATGAAAAATAAGCGCGCACGCATCATCGCCTGGGGATTGACATTGGCCGTGATCGCCGCTAGCGTGGCAAAGGTGATCCGATGGGTTCTCTCCTATGCTGGACAGCCAGAGCTTTTCGACCCGCTGGAGGTCCTAGGCTTGGGTTTGACGCTGCCCACGGTATTTTCGGTCTTGGCGGCGTTGATCATCGCACGTCAGCCCGGCAACCGAGTGGGCTGGTTGATGATGATCATCGGTTTGGCGGCAGGATCGAGCAACCTGATCGAGCTTGTACTGGTGCCCTACACTTTTTCACCACCGGATCATCTGACATTGGGTTTGTGGTTGATGATATACCTGCAAGGCACGGCCTGGGTGCCTTTGTTTTTCCCGCTCTTTCTCATTCCGCTCTATTTCCCAACCGGGCATCCCCCCTCGCTGCGCTGGCGCTGGGTCGCCCGGCTGGCACTCGGGATGGTTCTGATTTTTTACATCCTTGCCGCCATTTCTGCCGACATTGAGACCCCGAATTGGACCATGCCCAACCCGATCGGGGTCATCCCGGTAAGCTTCTGGGAAGGCGGGTTCATGCTTGTCTGGACAGCGGGCCTGCTAGTCGTCGTGGGCGGTAGCGTCGCCTCGCTGTATGTGCGCTACCGGGGGGCAGGAAGCGGAGAACGACAGCAGATCAAAGTATTGCTATTGGCGGGTGTGATGTTCGCGATCTTTTATTCGCTGGCGGCGATTTTCTTCTCGAGCAACGAGGGTGGCTTTAGCCCCCTGGCCAACTTGCTTTTTATGCTCACCATTCTGGGCATCCCGGCGGCGATCGCGATCTCCATCTTCCGCTACCGACTGTGGGACCTGGATGTGGTCATCAACCGGGCGCTGATCTACGGCCCGCTGACGACTCTCATGGCTGGGATATTTGCGATGATCATCGCCCTGACGACCGAGCTCACGAAAGAGGCGCTGGGAGACCAGTCCAAGGCGCTCGGCGCGGCGATCTCGGCCGTCATCGTGGCGGTCGTCTTCCAGCCGCTGCGCGATCGGATCGAAGCCTTCGTTGATAAACGCTTTTACCCCCAGAAGCTCGACCTCGCCACGGGACTGGTTGAGGTGGAACCGGAATATTGGAGCTTTCTCCGCAGGGAGACGCTCATCCGGCTGACGATGGAGCATGTGCGGCGAGTGTTGGGGACGGAGCACGTCGCTTTCTATCTCGATTCCGGCTCTGGTCGTTTTCAGCTGGCGGGGCAGGTTGACGGATCGGCCGGTGGCGAAACGTCGATCACGACCTCTAGCAAACAGAAGGAAGAGCTGATGAAGAAGCGGGTGGTGGCAAGCGAGGGGTCCAGTTTGATCGCCGGACATGTCCCTTTGTTCATCGACCGCGGTGAATCCAACGAGTTGCTCGGCCTGCTTTCCGTCGGGGCAAGGGCGAACGGCAAGGGCTATTCGGGGGATGACCTGAAAGGGTTGGTGGAGTTGGGGAACAAAATCGGACTGGCGCTGAACGCCATCAAACTGGCTGAGGAAGGTGAGCAGACGGGAACTGGAAACCGGCTGGTTGAACCGGAAATGGCTACATGAGGATGGGTGTCCATAGTGTGCCATGGATCAGCCTCGCGCGAAGATTTCGCTTACATTGCACGGGTTCGACCGGGCGCAGGTAAAGGCCTTCTGCATCTACGGGGAAAAGGGTGTGGGAGCAACCGCCCTTCGTTCCAATCAAAATGGATGACCTGCTGAATATTAGGAATAAAAGTTGAAGAATAAAACCGCACGAATCATCGCCTGGGGATTGACCAGCATGATCATCGTCAGCAGCGTAGTTCAAGTTGCGTTATGGGGCATCCGCTTGAGCGGGCGACCAACTTTCTACGATTGGGTAGAAGCGATGGGTTGGGGCCTGGCGCTGCCGCTAGCCTTTTCGATCCTGGCTGCACTGATTATCTCGCGCCAACATGGCAACCGCGTCGGGTGGTTGATGATGGTCGTCGCGCTGGCGATTAACAACCCTGTGACGTATTGGGTGCAGCAGGCAGCAGGTCCGCCGGAAGCAGTCTCTGCTGGTATGTGGTTATTGATCTGGCTTGAGACATGGTCCTGGGTCCCGGTTATCTTCCCCATCTTCCTGATCCCGCTGTACTTCCCTTCAGGCGAGCTGCCTGCACCGCGCTGGCGTTGGGTCACGAGATCGGCCATCACTTTGGCAGCTCTCTTCCTGTTCATCGCCGCGTTCGCGATAGAAATTGGACAAGAAATGGGTTGGACCCTATCCAACCCGATCGGGTTCATCCCAACAGATTTTATCGAAGGGTCATTCTTTATCTTCTGGGGCATCGCTCTGCTAACCACGGTCTCAGCAAGCGTGGTCTCGCTCTTTGTACGCTACCGCAAGGCTTCGGTCTCCGTCCGCCAGCAGATCAAGTGGCTTCTTTTAGCTGGCGTTGGATTTGTCATTGTCTACGGTCTGATTTTTATCCTGACGGATGTCAGTTCGTGGGTGACCAACGGCTGGGTCGATCTCGCCCTGGTCTTGTCCGTCCTGGGGATGCCGGTTGCCATCGCGATCTCCATCTTCCGCTACCGGTTGTGGGATCTTGACGTTGTGATCAACCGCGCGCTGATATACGGCCCTTTGACAACCTTTATGGCAGGGATATTTGCGATGGTCATTGCCTTGACGACCGAGCTCACGAAAGAGGCGCTCGGCGACCAGTCGAAGGCGCTCGGCGCGGCGATCTCGGCTGTGATCGTGGCGGTCATCTTCCAGCCGCTGCGTGACCGGATCACTGTGTTTGTCGATAAACGCTTCTACCCGCATATGCTGGACCTTGCCTCCGGACTGGTTGAGATGCGCCCGGAATACTGGACGATCCTCGACCGGGAGACTCTAGTCCAACTGGCGATGGAGCACGTAAGTGATGTCCTGGGGACCGAGCATGCGGCTTTTTACCTGGCTTCCGGCTCGGACCGGTTCCAGCTGATGGGACAGTTAAACGACGCGGTTCAAGGTGTACCCACGCTTACGCTGTCTAAAAAGCAGCTCGATGGATTGCGGAAGAAACGCGTCGTCGCCAGCGAGGATATGCGGCCGCTGGCTGGGCATGTACCGCTTTTCATCGACCGTGGCAAATCCATCCAACTACTCGGACTGCTTTCCATTGGTTCCAGGGCGAATGGAAGGGGGTATTCCGGTGATGATCTCAAGAACATGGTGGACTTGGGAGGGAAGATCGGACTGGCGCTCAACGCCGTAGAAATGCGCAGGAGTATTTCCTCCGCAAGCGACAAGTGGGACGCAGGGGTGGGCGAGGAGCGCAGGGGCCCCGTCGGCGTTACTCCAACCTCCCTGTAGAGCTGAAAACGTGAGTAGAATAGCAGGGTGCTCCCGCATTCGCGGCCGGTCTCTTCATCCATCATCCCGTAGGCAGCTTTTCAGAACGAGATACAGATAGGAAAAATAATGCGAAACGTTTTTGTTCTTAGCACAGCACAAGCTTTGGCCATGTCCGCCATCCCTGTCGTCGTCTTGCTCGGGGGTATCTTGGGTGCCGAAATGGCGCCCTCGCCCATTCTGACGACTTTCCCGGTCGCCATCATGGTTGTCGGGCTGGCACTCTCGACGCTCCCGGCGGCGTTCTTGATGAGGAGCATCGGGCGCAAACCCGGATTTATCGGCGCGGCATTGATGGCGGGTCTCGGCGCACTCCTGGCAGCATACGCCGTGCAGCAAAGCAGCTTCACACTGCTGTGTGTCGCCACCTTTTTCATCGGGTCACACGGCGCCTTTGTGCAGCAGTACCGCTTCGCAGCCACCGAATCGGTCGAGCCAGAGCGCTCAGGTCGGGCGGTCTCGTTCGTCCTGCTGGGCGGGATCGCGGCCGGGTTTCTGGGACCGGAGATCGCCGTGCGGGCGAGCGAAATCTTCCCAGCCGTGCTCTATATGGGGTCGTTCGTGGTGATGGCCGGTTTGTACGCACTCACCGCGATCGTGCTGCTTTTCTATCGGGAAGTGGGCGCGGTGGTTCTGGGTCTCGATGGTGAGGGCAGAGCACTGCGGGACGTGGCCGCACAGCCGGCCTACCGGCTGGCGGTCTTCACGGCGGCGATAAGCTACGGGGTGATGACCTTCGTGATGACGGCGACTCCTGTGCACTTAACGGGGACGTATGGATTTCCATTGGGGACCACTTCGAACGTGCTCAAAAGCCATATCGCCGCGATGTACATCCCCTCGCTTTTTACAGGGTATGTGATCGATCGTGTTGGGCTGCGCCAGGTGATGCTCGCTGGAGCGGGTATTCTATTTGCCAGCGGGGTAATTGGGTTTGGAGCCACGACGCTGGGTGCCTATTACCTGGCGCTGATCCTTTTAGGATTGGGTTGGAACTTCCTGTTTGTGTCGGCGACGGTTTTGCTCACCAAAACATATTCGGTCGGTGAACGCTTCCGCGCTCAGGCGCTGAACGATTTCCTTGTCTTCGGCGTTCAGGCGACCGCATCGCTCTCGGCAGGTGCGGTGCTGGAGCTGGCCGGTTGGGGGACGATCAATGTGATCGGGATCTCGCTGGTCGTTCTGACATTTATACTGCTTCTGCGCGCACGGGAGGTGCTGATTCTCGGCCGGGGTGTGGAGTTATCCAAGCAAGCTTAGGAGCTATTTTTCTGTATCAGCCTGGAAGAGCAAAAGCAGCATAAGCGTCTTGGACTTGGCGAAGATGCTGTGCGGCATTCTGGCGGGCATATGCACCCAGGTACCCGGGCCGGCTTTTTTCTCTTGCGTGCCTAAAACGAGATCAGCCTCTCCTTCGAGGAAGTGCAGGATAGCCGGCTGCGAGGCAGTGTGCTCGGAAAGCTCCTGCCCCGGGGCGAATCCAAACAGGATTGCTTTGGCGCGTTCATCTTCGTGGAACGTACGACTGACGATCGTGTCGTCCGGGATTTCGTTGATCAGGGTGGAGAGATCCTCCACGTGGAAGAAGCTTTGAGACATAGTTAACACCTGTAGCGCTATGGTTATTTTATAGGGGCGACTGACCAGTCGCCCCTATGTTGATTGTATATCCTTTACAACACGGGGAACATTGATGGGTGTCCCAACCTCAGAATGTTAGGCCTGCTTTTTATCAGTGTCCTAACGCCTCCGCACGGCGTACCGTATTGAAGATACCCGTGGGTGATTCCAGACCATCGATCTCGGCTACCTTCTCAAGTGTGTCGGCGTCATAGACCCGCACGACATTACCGGTCCAGTCGCTGATGTAGACGAAGCGGCCATCATGGGTGAATTCCGGATGCAGCGTCATCATCCCTTCCTCGATGACACCCACCACCTCGAACGGGGCTTCCTTTTCGAAGACCGTTGTCGTGTTCGAAGGGGTTCCGAACAGCGCATCCGCCCAGACATAGGGGCTGTTGTGCGCCGAGCGCAGGAAGAGTCCCGGCCCTGCAGTAGGCACTGTGCCGACGATTTCGTTGGTCTGCAGGTCCCAGATTGTCACTTTTCCTTCTCCGGCGTGCACCGTCGCTCCGTAGGTTGTGCCATCCGCTTCCCAGACAGCACCGGACCCCGGATGGGGCGTATCGCCGGTGCTGATCTGCTCGACGAGTTCCCAGTTCACGACGTCGATGACGGCCATCCAGTTATCGGTCTGCGACGCCAGGTAAAAGCGGGTGTTGTCCGGACTCAGGAAACCGTCATGGAGAATGTGACCGACGTTCTTTAGCTTGTCTACGGGGAAATTGGGATCCGAGTAATCGATGCGCCAAACCTGGCCGGCCTCTTTCAGGGCAATGATGAAATAGGGCCCAACAGCATCCATGGCGACATCGCTGGTGATGCACACCCTTGAGGAGACGAATTCTCCGTCGGGATTTTCACCTTCGGTCGTGATCACCTTAAGCGGATTGAGGGTTTGAGCGTCCAGAATAACGGCTGAATTGGGGATGTAATTGCCGACGATCAGGAACTGCCCGTCATCCGAAATTGCTAGACCGCGCGAGTCGTGACCCACGCGCACCTTGCGAACTGCCTGAGCAGTGTAAAGATCGATTTTGAAGACCCAACCATCACGGCCGACGTTAAATGCCCAGCGCTCGTTTGTGGGATCAAATGCATACCCATGCGCACGGTAGGACGCTTCAATGTGGGAGAGCAGCTCATGCGTATCGCCATCGATCAAGGCGATGCTGCGTGCTTCTCGCTCGGTTACCAACATCAGATTATCGATATTACCGCTGTGGGTGGGTTCGCTGGGTAGAGAGGCCTCATCGATGAGAATCTCGACCGTATCTGAAATCTGCTCCATACCCCACTCTACAGCACTCGCTTCGGGTTCAGTGCGGATGAAGCCGATCAACCCCCAGATCTCCTCATCGCTCAGCCCGATCAGGCTCCAGGCAGGCATCGCCGTACCCGGGCGCCCGTTCTTGATCGTGTCAAAATAGAATGGGTCAGGGGAGGTCAATCTGCCGGGGATGAGTGCCGGTCCCGTCCCGCCCTCCCGGTTTGGGCCATGACAACCACCGCAAGTGTCCGCAAAATACTGAGGGATAGACTTTCCATCGTAGTATTCTGAGGCGACTGCACCGCCTTCCATGACGACCACTGCCCCCTGGACCTGGTCGTGGGTTTCACAGTGGTATGTGAATACGCCCGGCTCTGAGGGCTGCCAACTGAATGTATCTCCAGGTCCTACATCCGCCTGGAACCAACCTTTCTCGCTGGTTATGTTGTGCACGACATCATCGTCATTGTGCCAGGTTACTGTCGCTCCAACTGTCGTGAAAATGGTATGTTGATCTACTTCGAGAGCCTTGATGGAAGGTTCCGCGTGCATTACGACGGAGATAGGACCTTCTGTTTCGCCTACGGTTTCTTCGACTTCGGATACATATTCGTCGTCTTCGGTGCCCTTGTTTTGATCCGGATCTTCAACGTCTGAAGGTACTTCTTCCGTCTCAAGCGTAGCTGTTGGTGTCTCAAGCCAAGGGGTGGCCTCTGGAGTACACCCCGGGATACCAAAAAGCAGGATCATCGCCAGAATCAGAAATAGGAGTTTCTTGTTCATCTTTCACCTCTGCGAACGTCTGAGACTTGAGTTGGTTTCACGTCGATTGAGTTGGAGAGAAATTGGTCGAGGGAGACTTCGTAAAGCTCGAGGGCGAAACGCATACTATGAAATCGATCAAAGTCGCAACCAATGCAATCCATTTTGTTCGATAGGAAGCAAGGCACGAGTTCTGGATAGAGCCTGATCAGCTCGTTAATGGGATAGTCCAATACAGACTCGTCCATCTCAACGCTTCTCACTGTATGAGCATATATCAGATGAACATTGTCTTCTTTGTGCTAGCGCAAGGAGGTTATCTTACTTGGGAAGATCCTCACCAATCTCGATGAGCCTGTGTGGTTCCAGGATGGTGATGCGCTCTCTCCCATGCTTGAGGATCCCCTGCCGCCCCCATTCATTGAGCGTTCGGCTGACTGTGTAAACGGTCGTACCGGCCATCTCAGCCAAGTCTTGCTGTGACAGTGGAAAATCAAGGTGGATGAGTCCATCTTGCCTGCGGCCCAGCTGTCCACTTAACCGGCTCAGGGCGCGTGCGATGCGGCGCTCTACCCTTTCTGTGGCAAGCTCTCGAATTTTCTGATGAGATCTCTGTAGAACCTTCATTGCAAAGCGGAGTAGATTTGATGCGATGATCGGGTATTGCTGCAGAATCTGGTTGAAAGCATCGGCATTAATGAAGGCGGCTTTCGTGGAGCCCAACGAGACTGCGCCTGCCGGATAGGTCCCTGCTCCAATGGTAGGCAGTGCGCCAACGATGTCTCCTGGTCCAAGGACGTGCAAAATGACCTCGAAACCCTCGGCAGTCGTTTGCAGGATCTTGACTTGTCCTTCGAGGATCAAATAGAACACGGAGGCGGGATCGTCCTGATAAAACAGGGGTTCGTCATCTTCCAAGGCGCGCAGGTGGAATCGGCGCGCGACTGCCTTGAGTTCATGGTCTTTTAAATTCTTGAAGATCGGCGCCTGCTGGAATGTGGGATGCAGGCGGTATTGCTCCTTTGGCATGGGAACGCGATTGTAACATGAAGATTTGAGTTGGAACGGATTGGATCAACCCTATGACTGGTGACGTCGCCAGGGATTGGGGATCAAACGGGGCACGCGGCGTTGATAATCGGCGTACTCTTCACCGAATAGGGCTAATAACCGCTGTTCCTCGAAGACACTTCCGATATACAGATAGAGCGATGCAGCCAGGTTGAAAGCCAGCAGGCCAGTGGTCATCACCGGCATGCACCAGAGAAGCAGCAAACCACCGGTATATAGCGGGTGACGCATTTGACCATAGAGGCCAGATTTGATCAATTTGTCGTTAAATGCTTGGGATTCACCGAAAAGCCAGCCGAGTCCAAAGAACGGCCATATACCAGTCTGTAGCAAACCAACGAGTATGATCAACGCGCCGATCCCCTGCAGACCCAGCGCGAGGAACAACCACGGGACAGCCCAACTGTAGAGTTGTTGACCGGGGATGGCTGCTAACAATGCAAGAATCGGGAGTAAGGTAAGCACTCCGATGAGGTTGTAGATCAAACGATAGTATCGCTGACCCCGTCCGCCAAAGCGATCGTAGACCCACGCTTTTATCTGCCGAGTTGCCAGGAGACTGTGCAAAGCGCCGTAAAGGGCGAATGAAACAATAATATATAGAGGGGCTCTAAAATCCATTTTGCATCCAAAAGAAACCTATCGAAAGACGTCGCGCAGAGGGTTCATTTTTAAATAGTGCAGGGAGATACCTGGTATCTCCCCACTATTTCATTGTGCTGCTGAGTTGCACTTATTCGGTTATATCGGCCCGCACATCATCGCCCTTGAGTGGAGTGCCCAGGAGAAGTGCACCAATGAAGCACATATCCAGCAACCCTGCGACAAGCGGAATGATGCCGACAATGATCAGGATTATTCCCAATGTGCCGTTGGCAAAGAGTGCACCAACCACGATGAGCGCCAATCCGGCGACGATACGAAGAGCGCGCCCCATTCCACTAGACATGAATTTTGCAAAACCCATAATTACATTTGCCTCCGTTAGTTAATAGCGATCATGCTTATTGTATTAGATGTGACCGCTCTCTATTGGTTACATTGGTCTACCCGTTAGCATGCTTGGTTACAGATCTATCTTGTGCGCTTACGCTACTTCATTTGCGCAGCTCGGCAAATGCGAGGCGCGCTGTATCGGTGCTCAGGATCAACAACGTGGTCATGATCACTGCTGATGAGAGACACCACATACAGGTCGCGCCGATCACAAAGGGTTCAAGGAATGTGAGGTAAATCGAGAACAAAGTGCCTGCTGACGCGAGCAAGAAAAACATGACTTTTGCCAGGTTGGCATACTGCGTGTTTTGCATACCCGAAGCGAACCAGGAGATCAGCAGCACAGCATAGCCGAATAAACCCAGTGTACCAATCGGAATAAGTCCAAATAGGGTTGCATATTCGCTTTGCTGTACCGTGTTGCAGTCGCCAACTGGTCCGCAAACTGCTTCCGTTCCCGAAGTTTCCACGAAGCTAAGATAAGCTGCTACAGCGATGCCAATAAAGATCAGGATGAGCGTAGGCCAGGATAAATCTGAGCGCCCGCGCGGGAGCTGGTTTGAACCCCAACGGGCAGCGACACCGACAACGCTTAATGCCATTCCGATAAGCACGAGGATGGAGAGTGTGTTCCCTAGCGGGTCAAGCAGCACGCGCTCTCGAATGGAGAGTTCATTAACCTCAAGCTGGATTGGACCCGGATTGTCATTGGCAGGTTGCCCATCTGTTTGTGCGTTTTCCTCTGATGCGACCGAGTCCTCTTCTGCGGGTCTATTCGCGTCGGGTGAGCCGCCCCCGGTCTCGGTAGCCGTGTCTGGCTGTTCCTCAAATGGGGTTAATTGGGCGAGGCTTTCTTCGAGTCCAGGAATAACAGGCCAGTCGATCCCCCCATCAGCAAGTCCTTCAGCGACGATGTTCGGGAATTGAGCAGGAATATCGGCTGAGCCAATCATATATTGATCGCCAACAATCAGCGTCGGGACACCGACGGGGTCGGGGATCTCATAGGCTTCGATTGCGCTGACGAAAATTTCGTTCCCCAGCGGGGTCGCAGTGTTGACGAACAAGATCTGCAGCGCGTCCCCCTCCAGGGCTACCAAGGGAGGAATCTCGCTGGTTTCCTCGCCTTCTGGCTCAGATACGTTGCTCCAGATCACCTCCTGGTTGTAGGTTGCGGAGAGTGGTGGGATGTCTTCGCTTATGACTTTATGGCAGTGTCCACAAAAGGGAGAGTAAAACATGACTGCCCTGACGACGGGTGTCTGAGCATGAACAGGGACAACCGCAAAGACGAGAAGCAAGAATGTGAGGAGTGTGATGGAACGCTTCATAGGTGCTCCGTAACTATGGTCTAGATGCTAAATGAAATTATACCGTCGATCGGCGCCGGTGAATCATCCACAATCGATCCAGGCAGTCGTGTAGACGAGCGTAGAGCGGTTTGCCGCCTGGCGTGGTGACATCGTCTTCGTTTTCGAAAACAACATAGGGAACACGGACCTCACCAACTTCGAGGACTTCTGGATTGCCATTTGAAAAGGAGGACCAATCGTCGTTTCGGTAGAGCCTCTGCAGCTTTTCCTCTGAGAGTCCATGTTCGAGTATGCTGTCTGGCCGGTTTGGGTTGAAGCGGCGATGGTTCTTCCGTCGCGACTCTTCATAAGAGACATTTACATAAAGGCTTGAAGCTTGCTGCAGGAGACCTGCATCCAGGTGTGGATAAGCTGCTGAATAGCCTCCGTGTTCCTCCCCGCGCGAGAACTCGATGATTGCGGTAGCCTTTTCCTGCGTGTCTCGGCTCCATTTTGTGTATTCAAGCGACAATCGGCGAATCAGGACATGCCAGAGGTCTTCGAAGAGGAAGTATTCATCCGGGGTTGTATGCAGCCTGGCGTGATGGAATTCGTCTTGGAGGATGCGATCCTCTTCAAACCAGGCCCAGATCATTGGAAAATCGTCGATGATGTGCATGGGGCCGATATGGAAACGTTCAGTCCGCTCCTGCTCAGACAACGACTGCAAAGCGTGGATAATCTCGCTTTTTCCGGCAGCGGGTCGAGCGTTTAGGATCAGAACAGGGAATATGTCTTGCATGGATTCGCCTTTCGATAAGGTATTTACGGTTTCATTTTCAACTGCAGATATGATAGGGGCAAGTTTTCAGCGGGCAAATGGCAACCTGAATTCGACATGGTAAAATCAGCCACCCGTAAATAAGTTGAGTTTACCGGCAGGCGGTGATCATGCATCGTGACCCCAATTGTGTGTTTTGTGACATCGTTCACGGTGACGGTGATGCGCACATCATCTATCGTGATGAGTTGGTCACCGCGTTTTTAGATATCAACCCTGTCAACCCTGGACACACATTGGTTATCCCGAATGCACATTCGGCGAGCATCCAGGAGGTTCCGGATGGCGCCTGTGGACAACTGTTCGTCATTGGTCGCGATCTCGATAAAGCAATACGCAAGACCGATCTGCGCTGCGAAGCGGTGAACCTTTACCTGGCGGATGGTCGCGCGGCTGGCCAAGCAGTCTTTCACACACACCTGCACGTCATCCCCCGCTACAGGGGCGATTCGAGTGGATTGCGTCTGCACGCTGATCCACCGCACACCCCCAGTAGCGATTCGCTCAGCGAGCAGGCCCGCAAGGTTGTGGCGGCATTCCAGAATGTGCATGCGAATTGAATGGAGCATGAGAGCATGACAGATATTGGAACCCTTTGCGTATTCTGCGGGTCTAGCGATGACATGGACCATGCCTACCTAGACGCAGCGGAAGCGATGGGACGCGCGGCCGCGACACACCAGATCGCCATCGTGTTCGGCGGAGGCGCCACCGGCATGATGGGAGCTTTGGCTAATGGCGCGCTCGATGCTGGGGGACGCGTGATCGGTGTGATCCCTGAGATCTTCAACACACCAACCCTCTTGCATACAGGACTCGAGGAGCTGCATGTCGTCGAATCAATGCATGCGCGTAAGGCGATGATGGCCGAGCTGGCAGATGCATTCGTCGCGCTCCCCGGAGGTTTTGGGACGCTGGAAGAGCTTTTCGAGATGCTTACCTGGATGCAGATCGGTTTGCACAGCAAGCCCATTGGTATCCTGAATGTACGTAATTATTTCAAGCCACTGATGGAGATGATCCAGCACGCGCAGGAGCAAGGCTTTATTTACCGTGAGCATCGCGAACTGATGATGCTTTCGGATGACCCGAATGAATTGATTACCGAGCTTGAAAACTTTCATCTACCAGATGGTTTAGACCGTTGGGTGCATCGGAGGGAGAAACCATGAAAGCAGCCGAGTATTTCGACCATTGGATTAAAATCTGGCGCGATTTGATGCGTGCCGTCTCTATGCTGGACGATAAAGACCTGGAGTTCCAACCAAGCGAGAATTATGAGCGAACAGTCGGTGACATCCTGCGTCACTTAATCAACCTTGAACAGGGCTGGATCCACTTTGTGATCCGCAGACAAATCGACAGCTGGCCGGAGGAACGCCTTGATCTAAAGACGGTCGACGAGCTCCAGGCGGAGATGCAGCGTGTGCATGAAATGACAATGGATTATCTCCAGGAGCTTCCCGCAGAAGACTTCAACCGAATTATTCAGGTGCCTGATGATGGCACACCAAAATTGGGTTGGATACTCTGGCATGTGCTCGAACAACAAATCCACCATCGAGGTGAACTGTACCTATGTCTGAGTCTCCTTGGAATGGATCGACCGAAGACCGATAGGCCAGGATGATCATCAGACTGTATCAAGCGCCATCGTAGGGGCGGGGCAACCCGCCCCTGCGTGTTTATTGGCTCACTTGAACATGCGCGATTCGCGATCCGAATCGTCCTTTGGAAACGCGCTGCTGCGGTCTCGTCGATCGCGCTCTGGATCAGAGAAATAGCGCTGCCAGTGAGCCGGGGCGTCGGGTGACTCCGCCCCGTGTCGCGTATGTCTCGGTCGTACCTGGCATAGCACCGGTGTGTTTACCCCCTCACCGGCGATAATCACCTGGCCTTTGGTAAGCGCCGGCAATTCGCGCAGCAATTCTCGGCCTACGGTTTCGACGCTCTCGGCAACACGATTCTGGTCAATTGGATTGACGATGCGCAGCAGACATTGTGTATTGCATTGGGATAGGACATCTGGATCCAAACGTCCCGGTCGCTGGCTGATCAAGCCCACGGCGACACCGAACTTGCGTCCCTCGGACAGGATGCGTTTGAGGATCCCGGTCGACACCACATCGGTTGACGCTGGCGCGAAGTGATGTGCCTCCTCGAGCAGGATGAAGACCGGGTACGGCAGGTAGAGTTCATCGCCCTCGCCTATCTGGCCCTTGTCCGTCTGAGACCGACCGCGGAAGGCGCGTCTAAGCAGTGCGGCAACCATCACTTGTTGTTCTCGTTCGTCGATTTCGTTTAGTTGCAGAACCGAGCAACGACCGGGTTGGAACAGTTCAGTGAGATCCAGTGTCTTGAAATCATCGAAGATCATCGAGTGCTCAATGACGCTTTGGAGCCGCCAGATCAAAGCTTCTGCTGTGCTTGAGTAGCGATCGTCGCTCTCTTCAGATTGCTCGTCCTGTCCTTCGCCGAGCTGCCGTAAACGGATTAGAAGTTCGCCGATGGTCCAACGGTCGGGAGCTCCCTTCTCACTGCTGCTATATGTGCGCACATCCCGCACGGCGCGCCTCAAGAGATATTCCATGCGTTCACTCAGATTGGGAAGCAGGTAAGAAAGATCGCCGAGGGTTAAACCCGATGTGCGCACTTTGACATCCCCCGGGCGGAAAATGCGAACTTGCGGTTCATAATCGGGCGCGGTGAATTCGGGAGTCCCCATCATCTCGGCCAGCGTATCGTATTCACCATGTGGATCGACAATGAGCACGGCACCGCGATTATTAGGTTTGAGCATTTCTTCAATCATGACCGCAGCGAGGTAGCTCTTGCCGGCGCCGGTGTTGGCGATGACGGCCAGATGTGTGCTGGTGACCGAACGCAAATCGATTGAAACAGGCACACGTTCTTTCTCGCGGCTGAGCAGTGAACCAATATGTGCGGCGCCGATTTCCCCGACGCGCTTCTTGGTGAGCACGGCAGTGAGCATCTCATCGGAGGCGAGATAGACGGGTCGTCCGGTTCGCGGCGGTATGCGGGGGTTCACAAAATCGCCAATTGTTACGTCAAAATAGCCAATAACAGTCGCGCTGAGCTCGTAGCGTTCGTGCCCCTCACCAGGGAAACCGAACAAAACGGATACATCATCCGGATCCAGGTCTGGATCGGAAAGAAAAGAATCCGGGTAGATGCGGATCGGTGTGCGCGCCGTCACCCGACTGATGATCGAGCGGTTGCTCCCATCAACTTCTGCCTGGTGAAACACATACTCACCAATTTTAAGTTGCTCTTCTTGATCAGGCGAAATGAAGGTGAACTCATGGTGCGATTCACCGGGTCCCTTCGTTCGACCAATGGGCTGCGAGTCCTTCATACATCACCCCCAACGGGTGTCACCCGCGCTCGCCAAAGCAAATCATCACGCAGCAGCGAGAGCAACCGTGAGCGGTCAGGGAAAAGGTCGTTGAGCTGATCGAGGATCAGCAAAAGCAGTTCCGGGATGACGGGCAAGCGGCGACTCAACAAGAGCGGCGCATATGCAAGCTGAAGTCGACCCTTCTCGAGATGGAAATTGCGAATTTGCTCTTCGTTCAGTCCATGAACAAGGGCATCGGGTTGAGGGGTGAGTGTTGGTGGGCTTTGATTTGAGGATCCATCGGACTTCAAAGTCCCGAGCGCAGCAATCGACACCAAGGTCGCACGCTCCTGAAGGTAATCCGGGCTGAAGACCTCCAGATCGCTTTGCGGCGAAAGCCGTGGGCCCAAGCGGCCAAAATCAGGGTTGAAAAGCTGAGTGTTATAGATCACTCCAACCATCTGCGAATCACCCGGTAAATCCAGGGCGACGAAACTCCCAAACGCGAAGTCATGTGGCGTGGGCGGATGCTCGACCTCGTCAGCCCGGTATATCTGGCATAAGTACTCCAGGTGATCACTGGATTGGATTATCTTACCGAGAAGCATGAAATCATCCTCATCTCTAAATGGCGAAAAGCCTTAACGGCGGCTTCGTTTGCTGCTCGATTTGCGGGAAACACGCAGTGAAATTCCGCTTTGTTCGGTGAAGCGCTGGACGAGTCGGAAGAAACGCTCGCGGTCCTGAAGATCGATCACCGCGACCGCGTCGGCCGTCTCAAGAGCATAGGGATAACCGGTTCCAACGATGCACTCCGCACGCACCATATCAAGAATTTCATCGTAGTTTCCAGTATCAAATAACCAGCGCGGGAACTCGATCCTGGCAGGGGGAAGATCAGCTGTCGTCTTGAGGTAGCAGAAACATACGCTTTCATAGTAATCATGGTCAACCAGGTTGTCATCACGTGCACAGATAAACACCTGCGAGCGATCCCCCCACTGCATCCCCTGCTGCAAAAGAAATGCGTCTGTAACCTGGCCGCCGCGGCGTGTGTCCGTGAGGTGAGCGACCATGTCGATCACATCGTGAGCGCTCGACGAATCGACAAACCCGATCAGTGGTACGTGTGTTTCCTCCGTCGTTTTCAATAATTTAATGATTGCCCTTGTGTATTTTGATTGAAGTTCTGGTTGCATCAAACCGGCGAATGAGATGATCAGCGTGCCATCGAAAAGAGCCAGCGGTTTAGGGATACGATCTGCACTTTTTTCTAGATATTCTTCAAGCCGGGCGGATTCCATTTCAAAGCGCCGCAGATTGACTATCGCCCCACCCAGTTCATCCAGACCTTGTTCACGGTTGGCCAACTCAAGCGGTGAAAGCACTTCAACAGCGATGTCCTTTGTATATTCCCCATCCGGATTGTGTTTGTTCTCAAACCACCCGATCTGGATCAATCCGACGGGGATTGAGATCTCCTTTGTTGGCAAGACTTGAGAGCCATCGACCGCAAACGTTGTCGTTCCTTCGAGTATTTCACGCGCCCAGGCGCGAGCTTGCTCGTGATTTGACCAGCGTTCAGCAAACGGCACCGTCAGTTGTTCGTAGTGCTCGAACTCCCGGGTCGGTTTTGCACCCGGGCGATCCACAGCACTAAGTTTTTGATTGGCAGTCTCCAGGGTCATAGCGCATAATCCGGCGAGAGCGTTTTGAAACGTATCGAGCTCTTGCGAGCGTGCGCGCTGAGCTCCCGTGAAATGGTTCTCTTTTGCCGAGAGTGCGGCACGGATTTTTTCAGGATGCAGCATCAACCTATCTCCACCTGGCTGGCTCCATGGGATTTCTCGACATGAATGACATGATGGGTTTCGCGTTCAAAAGTATCGTCGTGGCTGATCACAAAGAGCTGGTTGAAGCCGGTGATTTGGGTGATCTGGCTGGCGAGATTTTCGCGTCGTTGATCGTCGAGGTTGGAGGTTGGCTCATCAAAGAATGCCACCCGGATCTGGGAGAGTTCCCTCAGCAGAGCAAGGCGAACGGAAAGTGCAGCTGCGGTCTTCTCGCCACCTGAAAGCTGTGAGAACTCCCGTTCTTCACCTGCCTGTTCAATCGTGATCCCGTAGTCTTCATTCCAGAGCAGCCGGAGCGTATGATCATTCATGATTTCACCAAAGATGCGGTTTGCCTCCAGTGAGATGGTCTGCACAAGTGCGCGGGTGACAAACGGACCCGCATTGCGAATCGTTGTGCGGATGAACTCCAGCGCTTCTACAGTGCGCTCATTGCGCTCGAGATCCGATTTGGATTCGCGTAATAACTCTTGCCGTTTCTGAAGTTCGATGATCGTGTGCGCGAGCTTCTCATGCCGCTTTTGCGCTTCATCGAGGATCGTCTCCAACCGGGCCAGCTCTTTCGATCGATTAACGAGCTCGGTTTGCACGTGCGCGTGCCGTGCTTTATCGAAGTCGCGACGAAGGCTTTCCAGGGTCTTTTTTTCATCTTTGAGATTCTGCTCAGCAGCCTGCAGTTCTTCTCCCAGCTTATTCAATTGCGACTGCCTATCTTCGACCTGCTCTGCGAGTGTAATGTTCGCGAGATAGGTGTTGTGCGCATCCTGATTTTGCTTCCGCTGCAGTTTGTAGGTCTCAAGCCTTTCATCAAGCGTCTCGAAGGCTTCCAGTTCTTGGTCTGTTTGGCTCAATTCAACTTTGAAGGCATGCAGTGTTTTTTGTTGGTCTTCCCGGTCTTGCAACAATTGCGGATGCGCTTCGAGCTTTGCATTGAGCAGAGTCCAGCTTGTTTTCGGGTCATCGAGATCTGCGAGGGCGCGCTCGATTTCGGAAAATTTCTTTTTAAGCTGAGGTAGAGCTTGAACTTGTTTGCGCTGCTCTTCCAGAGCCGTCAGAAGCGTTTCATGCTCCGCGTGGAGGAGGTCTAGTTGGCGTTCATCAGGAAGTTCAGCCAGTTCGGAATTTAATTGATCGATATGCTCTTCTTGTTCTTGAAGACTTTGCTGCTTGGATTCCAGTTCATGTTCGAGGATTGCAGATCGATTTATTAACTCTTCAATTTGCTGCTCGTACTCTCTCAGCAGCAATTCTCGATGAGTAGTGTCTAAGGCCTGGTGGCAAATTGGACACTCTGCATCCGTGCTTTCGTCAAGTGTCAATCGTAGCTGCCGGGTCTTCATAATCTCAGCTTGTGTCGTACCCTGGTCGTTTTGAAGCCGGGCGAGCTCCAGTTCAAGTGTTTTCAGGTTCTTGCTGGCGGGCTCTTTTTGTGTATGTAAGCTTTGGGCTTGAGCGACAGCAGCCTTCATCTCTTCGAGCTGCGTCTCCAGTAAAGCAAGCCTGTTTTCCTCGTTCGAAACGACGGAAAGCTGTTTTTCCAGTTCATTGATCTGTTTTTGGACCTTCACTGCCTCGTCCGAAAGCTCTTCCTGCCTGCTCACCAAGGGCTCAAGCTGTTCGAGTTTTACCTCGATCGTTTTTATCTCGTTTAATGAAGTCTCGATATCGTCCAACCGCTGCGTTGAGAGTGCGATTTGTTTCTCGAGCTCAAGCCTCTCTTTCTGCAATTGATCGCGATCGGATCGCTGTCTGTCGAGCTGTTCCAGTTCCTTTTCAGCCTCGAGATACAGATGAAAACCTGCTGATGAAGCCTGCACTTGCTCGTATGCTTGCTCTGACTTGGATAGTGCGGATTGAGCCTGCTCCTGT